>JANYAW010000031.1 GCA_025361105.1 Rhodocyclaceae bacterium
CATGAAAAATGGTGTTACTGCCAGTTGGTGCCGGTAACACGCCGTCACCCGCAAGAAATCAGGCTTCAGCACCTTGCATGGAAGCAATACACACCTGCCGTGTTGCGTGACAAAATCCGCCAATCAAAACATAAAACAGCCCGATGAAGTCACAGCCCTTTGATCGAAGTGAGCACGTTTATAGAAATGATGCTTTTGCCGAACTGGTCAAGGACGCGATCAGATTCTTCAATGGCACGCCGGTTCACTCGCTCCCACCGCCTGAGACTTTCCTGGGCACTGGGGTTTATGCGCTCTACTACACGGGGCGCAATCCGCTTTACAAGCGCTACGCTGAACTAAACCGCCTCTCGTACGGTTATCCGATCTACGTTGGCAAGGCTGTTCCCAAAGGTTGGCGGCAGGCGCGTTCGTCTGACAATGCGTTGAATCAATCGCGTGAGTTGATCGGCCGGCTTCGCGAACACAGCAGAAATATCACGCCTGGGTCTGGACTTTCACTTGAAGACTTCATGTGCCGATTTGTGATTTTTGAAGACGAAGGATCGGACATGATCGGCACGATTGAGGCGGCCTTAATCAAGCTGAATCGACCGCTTTGGAACACGGCGGTCGATGGCTTTGGCAATCATGATCCGGGCAGCGGTCGCTACGAGCAAGCCAAATCGGATTGGGATGTGATCCATGAAGGCAGGGCTTGGGCGAACAAGTGCAACGGCGCACATGCGACAAAGACTGCCGTGGTTGCCGCTATTCGCCGTCACTTGAAATCTCTCGGCTGATTGCCATGAAAACACTTGAGGTTTTTTCCGGCGCGGGTGGATTGGCGAAAGGCTTGGAATTGTCAGGATTTGAGCATGCGGCATTTGTTGAGTTCAACAAACACGCCTGTGATTCACTTTCTGAAAACTTTGACCCGGATCGTGTGTTTTTTGGTGACATCAAAGATTTTGATTTGGATGCGCTTGAGCAAATTGACATTGTTGCCGGTGGTCCGCCTTGCCAGCCATTTTCGGTCGGTGGCAAACACAAAGCCGACCAAGATAGCCGCGACATGTTTCCGTATGCGATACGCGCCATTGAGCGCCTCGCGCCGAAGGCGTTTGTCTTTGAAAATGTGAAGGGGCTGCTGCGGCAAACATTTACGGAATATTTTGAATACATCATTCTTCGATTGAGTTATCCAGATTTCCCATCGATAACCAACACGGACTGGAAGGCGCATCTTGAAGAACTCCGCCACATTGAAGATTTTTCCTATACGGGAAAAAAGTACGATGTTTCGTACAAGCTGATCAATGCGGCGGACTATGGCGTACCGCAAACTCGCGAGCGGGTGGTGATTGTTGGCACAAGGTCTGATCTCGGAATGTCATGGACTTTCCCCGCCGAAACCCATTCGGAAGACAGGCTTTTTTGGGAAATGTATGTCACTGGCGAGTATTGGGATCGCCATAAGATTAGTCGGGCAACTTTGCCCGTTTCGGACATATCGATTAAAGAAAGAGCGTCTCGGCTTGCCGAAAAGTATGGGATGTTTGAGCCCGAAGCACTGCCTTGGAAAACAGTACGGGATGCTTTGCTTGGTGTGCCCGATCCAAAGTTGAATCACGGAATCATTGATCACGTATTCAAAGATGGTGCGCGTACTTATCCGGGGCATACGGGAAGCGATTTTGATTGGCCAGCAAAGACCATCAAGGCTGGTGGTCATGGCGTTCCGGGTGGCGAGAACATGATTCGATTCGGCGATGGAAGCATTCGATACTTGACCACTTTTGAGGCCAAGCGACTTCAAACATTTCCTGATGACTTTGTTATCAAAGGTTCATGGGGAGAGGCAATGCGCCAGATTGGAAACGCCGTTCCTGTTTTGCTTGCGGAAAGAATCGGTCGCCAACTCGCGCTGGAAATTGGGCGAACTACTCAACGCTCACGCAATGCAGTGTGGAAAACGACACAACCTGCATAGGCTTTGCTCGGTAGCTTCGGCGCCTGAAAAAAGGCTACACCGTTAGCGTTGCGCATTATTCCAAGTTCGCCAGTTGGTGCTGACAACACGCCGTCATTTATGCCTTCCGTCGCGCTAGGATTGCACTAACGTTCTTCAATCCTCGCGAGGCCATATGCTAAACCCACAACCCCCCGTCGTCATCCTCGCCGCCAATGTCCCCGCCCGCACCAAACCCTCGGTCTATCCCGAGCCATTCGCCTCGCGTATGGCGGGGCGCGAAAAGCGCGTGCTGGGCGATCTGTTTGGTCTCGCCAACTTTGGCGTGAATCTCACGCGCTTGGCGCCCGGTGCGTCGTCGGCGCTGCGCCATGCGCATGCGAAGCAGGATGAGTTCATCTACATCCTTGAAGGATGCCCAACGCTGCACACCGACGAAGGCCGCCGCCACCTGACGCCGGGCATGTGCGCTGGATTCAAGGCCGGGACGGGTAACGGTCACCGCTTGATTAACGAAACTGGCGGGGTGGTGGTGTATCTGGAAGTAGGCGACCGATCAGCGGGCGACGAGGTCGATTATCCGGACGACGATTTAAAGGGGACGCTGGTCGACGGGCAGTGGCAGTTTTGTCATAAGGATGACACGCCGTATTAGACTCGCCCGGCGCTGACGACAAACTGCCGCCGCGACGTTATTCCTCCGCCAGCAAGTTCAGCTTTTCGGCCAGCCAGCGCGTGGTGGTTGCCTGGATCAGGATCGTCATCAAGATGGCAAGGAAGGTCACCGACGCGATCAGCTTTGCTTCCGGCGCGCCCATGCCCATCAGCATGCCGGCAAGCGCACCCGGGATGACGCCGGTTTCGCGGGTCCAGCTCATAAATAGCATTTCCTTGAATGTCCATTTTGAGCGTCGATCCGGCAGCGCACAAAGAAACACGGTGACCGGGCGTGCAACCAGCATGAACACTGCGACGACCGCCACGCCGCCCAATAGGTATTTGTTCATCAGCGCAAAATCAACCTGCGTGCCAAGCAGGATGAAAATGAACATGCGCATGATCAACGCGGTGAGCATTACGTAATCGTCTAATTTCTCTTGCTCACCTGCTTCCATCGAAAAACCGAAAGCGTCCTTGTTGCCAATCACGATACCAAACACGAATACCGCCATA
>JANYAW010000054.1 GCA_025361105.1 Rhodocyclaceae bacterium
GGCGCGCAGGTCTTGCATCTGGAACAAATCGCCGCGCACAAAGGTTCGGTGCTGGGCAGCTTGCCCGACCAAATTCAGCCGACGCAAAAGGGTTTTGACACTTTGCTTTTCGCCGCGCTGGCGCAACTGAAAACAGATAGGCCGGTTTTTGTCGAAGCCGAGAGTCGCAAAATCGGCCAACTGCAATTGCCCGAAACGCTGATCAGGGCACTACGCCGTGCGCCTTGTGTACGATTGCAAGTCAGTCTCGACGCACGTGTCGATTTTTTGCTCGAAGACTATGTCTATGCGATAGACAATACCGCGTGGCTGGCGAGCAATATTGAACGACTGAACAGCTTGCAAAGCCGCGAAACGCTGGCGCGCTGGAATCAATTCATCGCCAACGGCGAATTCCGCCAATTGGTGCAAGAACTATTGACGCTGCATTACGACCCGCTATATGTGCGTTCACAAAATCACAACTATGTCGCGCATGGCGAAGCGCGGGTGGTGACGGTCGACCAACTCTCGCCGATCGCGCTTGATGCACTGGCGCAAGAAATATTGGCACAGCCGACTCGCTAGGCGTTCCGCATCCAACTATGTCCGCCGCCCGTGCCACCTGATGCCTTGCGTTTGTATTCCTCAATTTTCTCTTTCAACCCGCTGTGCTGCTCGCACGGTAGCCAGCAAATTTTATCGAGCGCGCGCAGGTGTTCTTCGGCTTTGGCGAGATTGCCGACTTGCAAATAAGCTTCGCCGATATATTCGTGTGCGTCTTTGTGTTGTGGATTGATGGTCAACGCGCGCTCGTAACTGGCAAATGAATTTTCCATCTCGCCCAAATTGCGATAGGCGTAGCCGAGCAAGTTCCATGCGTTAGCATTATTTGCATCGCGTTTGACAACGCTTTCCATTCGTGAAATGGCCTCGCGCCAATTCTTTTGTTTCACCGCAGCTTGTCCGGCAGTGAATTCAGCATCGACAACCGGCGCGGTTCGTTCGAGTCGGTCAGCGGTGCTGGGACTCGCACCGTTACCACCGCCCGAGGCCCATGCAGATGGGACTATTAGGCTGCACAGCAGTGCGAATCCGATTGCATGTTTGGTCATTTTCGTCGTCCTTTATCCCAACTACGATTTGCCCTACGATTTATCACAGTGAGCCAAGTTTATCCCCCTTGTGTACTGCCCGCTCATGTCGGGTATGATTTTGCACTGTGATGTCTACTCCGCCAAAAAATCCGCGCCCCTCATTGCCGACTGGTCCCATGGATGCATCGCGTGAGCCTTTGAGTGAAATTGAATTGGCCTATGGTCGCTTCGTGCCACGCCAATTCTTGCACCTGCTTGGCCACAACGACATCCGCAACGTCGAGCTGGGACAACAAGTCGAGTGCAAAATGACGGTGTTGTTTTCCGATTTGCGCGACTTCACCGCGCTCTCGGAATCCATGAGCCCACAGGAAAATTTCAATCTGCTTAATTCGTATTTGATGCAGATGGAACCAGTGATTGCAGCGCATGGTGGATTCATCGACAAATATGTCGGTGATGCGATCATGGCTTTGTTTCCAGACTCACCTGACGAGGCCGTGCGCGGTGCGCTGGCGATGCTGGGCAAGCTCGATGAATACAACGCTGGCCGCCAGCGTGCGGGTTATCGTCCGGTAAAAATCGGCATCGGTATCAATACCGGTATCGTGATTATCGGCACCATCGGCGGCATCGGGCGGATGGATGGCACAGTGATTGGCGATGCGGTCAACCTTGCGGCGCGCATTGAGCGACTGACCAAGGATTACGACGTGCCATTGTTGATTAGCGAATACACGCTTTATTCGCTGGAAAACGCCGCGCCCTATTCGATTCGATTCATGGATCGCACTCGCGTCCGCGGCAAGCAGGATACCCAATCCGTGTATGAAGTTTTCGATGCCGATTCACCACCGCTGCGAATTGCCAAGCGCGAGAATTTGAAATTATTTGAACACGCCACCGCCTGCTATCACCTCGACGACATCCCTGCGGCCACCGCCTTGCTAAACAAGACCTTGGAGATGATTCCTGATGACCTCGCGGCGCGCGCCTATCTTGAACGCTGCCAGCAACGCTCACACGAAAGCCACACGCATGACCCGGGCTTGACCAAAGAATGGCAAGACGACTATGAGATTGGCGTGCCCGAAATCGATGAAGCGCACCGCCTGCTGCTGGTGGATATGAGCGCACTGGCGAACGCCGTGCACATCGGCGCCTGGAATCTCGCGCCACCACTATTGGCCGAAATCCAGTTTGCCGCCAAAGCCGCATTCACTGCCGAAGAAGAATTGATGTATCAACGCGGCTATTCGTTCATTGCCTTACACACCAGACAACACGAGCGATTCTTTGAGTATTTCGCCGAACTTCGCACCGAAATTGGAAGCGGTGGCGAAGACCCGCAATATCTCGCGTTTCGCGTCAAACGGCTGCTCACTGACTGGTTGGCCAATCACATGGTTACCGCTGATCGCCACTTTGGCCAGTTTCTTCGCGGACGAACCTCGCGAGCAAAGACCTAGGGAACTTAGCCGGTCCACCTTGTAGACCATCACGCAATCCACCTTGCCCGCCTCGATGTCCTTAATGAGGCGTTGGGCGGCGGGCCGGTCCAGGTTGCCGCCGGTGAACCCGCCGTCGTC
>JANYAW010000048.1 GCA_025361105.1 Rhodocyclaceae bacterium
GTCGGCTATTGGCAAATGCCGGACAAAACCAAAGAGGAATTCACCCCCAACGGCTATTTCAAAACCGGCGACATGGGGCGCATGAGCAAGGACGGCTACATTTCGATTATTGGCCGCTCAAAAGATCTGGTCATCACCGGCGGGCTGAATGTTTATCCGAAAGAAATCGAGGAGTTGATCGACGCCATGCCCGGTGTTGCCGAGTCCGCCGTGATCGGTGTGCCGCATGCGGATTTCGGCGAAGCGGTGACAGCAGTGGTGGTGAGAAAAACGCCAGTTGGTGCTGACCGCACGCCGTTAAACGAGGCTAGCATCATCGCAACACTGAAAGTTCAACTCGCCAATTTCAAAATTCCCAAACGCGTACACTTCGTTGCCGAGCTTCCCAGAAACGCGATGGGGAAAGTGCAAAAAAATATCCTGCGTCAAACTTTCGGCGCGGTTTGATTCGTCATTCCGGCGGAGGCCGGAATCCAGAATTGTCGAAGCGCCAAACTTTATCGCGAGTGACCAAACGAAACCGCCATGGTGGACAAATCAAACCGACAATTTGTGGTCGCTGCCTCTGGATTCCGGCTTTCGCCGGAATGACGATCAGTGCATCTAGCCGGTCAACAAACCATGCAGCATCTTGGTCGCCATCAGCGCCAGAAAAACCCCGAAGCCGCGCTTGAGTTGTTTCACCGGTAGCTGGTGAGCGAGGCGCGCACCTACCGGTGCGAGTAAAAAGCTGATCGCCACCACGCCGATAAATCCGGGCAGATAGATGAAACCCAGCGAATATTCCGGCAGGCCGGACACCTTGAACCCGCTGATCAGATAACCCACCGTGCCAGCCACCGCAATCGGAAATCCGAGCGCCGCCGAAGTGCCAATCGCCTGATGGATCACCACATTGCAAAACACCATAAACGGTATCGTTAGAAATCCGCCACCAGCCGCAACCAGACTGGACACACCACCAATTGCAAGTCCTGTCCCCGCCATGCCGACCGGCCCAGGTAGCTGTCTATGCGCTTTGGGTTTGAAATCCAGAATCATCTGTATCGCAGCGTAATACACAATGATGGTGAAAGTAATCGCCAGCGGCCGCGTCGGAATCCACGCGGCAAAAAGCGACCCGGACAAAGTTCCAATCACCAGCCCCGGCGCGAAACGTTTGACGATATCCCAACGCACCGCACCGTGGCCGTGATGCGCGCGGGTGCTGGCAATCGAGGTCAGCATAATCGTCGCCATCGCCGTGCCCAGCGCTAGATGCATGCTGTGCTCGACCGGAAAACCCTGGGCGGTGTACAGCATGAACAGCAACGGCGTGATGGTCAGTCCGCCACCGACCCCAAACAGGCCGGCAACAAATCCGGCAAACATGCCCAGCAGCGGATAGGCCAGCCACCACAGCGTCATGCTGGCGCTTTCACCAACTTCTTGAGGATGTACTTCCACTCCGCCGGATCTATCGGCGTAATCGAGAGCCGATTGCCTTTTTGCAATGCCCGCATGTTGGCCAGCGGCGGGTGCGCGCGCAATTCGTCAAGATTGATTAACTTAATTTTCTTCAAACCCCGTACATCGACATTCATCCAGCGCGGATTTTCCGCCGTCGCCTTGGCATCGAAATAAGGACTCTTGGCATCAAACTGTGTGCGGTCAGGATAGGCCAACGTCGCCACCTCGGCAAGGCCGGCAATACCCGGCTCGGGACAGGATGAATGATAGAAAAACACCCCGTCGCCGACCTTCATCTGATCGCGCATGAAATTGCGCGCCATGTAATTGCGCACCCCCCACCAATCTATGCATTGATTCGGCATTGCCAGCAGCATGTCGATGCTAAAGACAGTGGGTTCGGACTTCATTAACCAGTAGCGCATGGTGTTTTCCTTGGTTTTTTCCTATCGGTGATGAACAATTCGGTGACGTTTTTCGACATTTCAGCTGCGCACAGGAGCCATTCGTCGCAAACCAGTATGCATTGTATTTGTCTCTCCCTAATCTGCACACATCGCAGGCAAACAGCGTTACACCAAAGGAGAAGCATCATGGGCAAGACACTTTACAAACACAGTTATTTGACAGTTGCAGCAATGACTACCGCGTTGCTCATCTCCACATCAACCGCGATGGTTTTCGCGGCGGATACGGCGAGCATCAAGCAGGACGTTTCACCGCTGGCTAGCGATGCAGAAAGCATTGGCCGCTTTATCGTCACACCGAAGTCATCGACTTTCGTTCCTGCAGTCGCGTCATTGCCTGCGCACAAATTTGCTTGAGCTACGGCGGGTAGTTTTGTTGTACTCTGCACGAACTTTGTTGGCTGGGGAATGAAATGACGATTGCTGAAGAATTGGGAAAGCTTGAAGAAATGCGCGGCCGTGGAAATTTGACGGATGAAGAATTTGCGCAGGCGAAGGCCAAAATTATTGGTGGTTCCGCTCCGGGAACCACTACCACCGCGAATGCAAATTTCGCCGCGTTGAATTCCTTCCGGCGCTCGACGAATGATCGCTGGGTAGCTGGCGTGTGCGGCGGTTTGGCCAAGTCGACCGGCATGGAATCGTGGCTGTGGCGCTTGTTGTTTTGCTTGATGTTGGTGTTCGGCGGCTGCGGCTTGTTGATTTATGTACTGGCTTGGATATTTGTGCCTGCAGAATAAAGTTGCCGTAGATGGAAAGAGAAAAAGGCCCGCGAGGGCCTTTTGTTTTTGGTGGTGAATTTGCCAGTTGGTGCAGATGTGGAGTGTCGGTTTTGCACAGCCGACCCGCTACACAGGCGCAAAGCAGTGCTTTGCGAAATCTCTGCTTCGCCGCCGCGACGCGAACCAGAATCGCAGGTCGGGTGAGCCCAGCGCCAACCCGACCCGCAGGATTATTGATTTACCGCCCCGTACTCGTCGCGATTGCGACTTCGCTTGTCGGAGCAACCGGGCTTGCCGCACCAAACTTCTTTTTCCACCAGCGCGGCAAATTATCCAGATAGGTATAAAGCACCGGCACTACGACCAGTGTGAGCAGGGTCGAAGTGATCAATCCGCCAATCACTGCGCGGCCCATTGGGGCTTGGGTTTCACCACCGTCACCCATACCGATGGCCATCGGCAACATGCCGAATATCATCGCCATGGTGGTCATGATGATGGGACGCAGACGAACCTGGCCGGCCATTAGTACGGCCTCGATTTGTGGCACGCCGTTGCGCTGCGATTGATTGGCGAAGTCAACCAGCAGAATCGCGTTTTTCACCACCAATCCCATCAGCATGATGAAGCCGATGATGGAGAACATGTTCATCGTCGAGCCGGTCACAATCAGCGCGATCAGCACGCCAACCAGCGTGAATGGCAGGGACGCCATGATCGCGATGGGCTGCAGGAAGCTGGCGAATTGCGAGGCGAGGATGAAGTAGATGAACACCACGGCGAGGATCAAGGCGACGATGGCAGCACCACCGGCTTCATCGTTTTGCTCAGCCTCGCCTTTGATGTCAAAACGATAGCCTTGCGGCAATGGAATGGCTTGCACCAGCTTTTTGACTTCCTTCGCGGCATCACCAGTGGGGCGGCCTTCAACATTGGCATAGATGCCGACACGTCGTTCAAGATTTTGTCGCTTGATCACGTTCGGGCTGGTCGATGGAATGAACTCGACCACTTGGCGCAGCGGCACCATCACCGGCGTGCCATTGGCATCCATACGGTTGGTCGAAATGTAGAGATCACCGATGTCGCTCAGCTTGGTGCGGCCAGATTGCGGCAGTTGCACGCTGACGTCATAGTTCTGGCCGTCGGGCGCCAGCCAGGTGCTGATTTGGTCGCCATTCACGAAAGGCCGCAGGGTCGCGCCGATGCGCTCGACCGACAGCCCCAGATCGCTGGCAACCGAAGCATTGACCTTGATGATCACGGCTGGATTGGCCGCCTGCAAGCTGTGTTCGAGGTCGACGATACCTTTCACGCTACCAATCTTGGTCATGATGGTTGCCAGCAGTTGCGGCAATTCGTCGGTGGCCGGACCAATCAGGTTTATCCAGATCGGTTTATCGAAGCCGACCGACGGCTCGATACCCGGAATACCTTTGAGTCGCTCACGCACCGCGGTTTCGACTTCCTTTTGGCTGCGCCGATGGGTAGTCTTGGCATCCGTCAGCTTGATCAACAGTTCTGCCGTATTGCGGCTGTTGTTACCAACCGTGGTGCTGACCAGCTCAATCTCGGGGAAGACCCTTATAGCTTCTTCGATTTGACGAATCTTGTTGTCGGTATAGGTCAGGCTGGTACCAACCGGTGTCTTGATGTTGAGCGCAAAAAACCCTTCGTCGACCTTGGGGAAGAACTCGCCACCAACCAGCGGTGCCAGAAATAGACTGCCGACGAAAATGACTGCGGCAATCAACAAGGTCACTTTTCGCCAGGTCAAGGTTCTGGTCAGCAGCCGGCCATAAAACGCATGCAGCATATCGACACGATGCTCGATGGCCGCCATCATCCGCGCAACCAGCGGGAAGCGGCTGAAGCGTGATTCGGCAGGATCTTTCCAGATTGATGAAAGCATGGGATCGAGCGTAAAGCTGACGAACAGCGAGACCAGAACGGCAACGGTAACGGTGATACCGAATTGGAAAAAAATTCGACCGATGATGCCGCTCATGAAAGCCACCGGGATAAACACCGCGCATATCGCAAAGGTGGTGGCCAGCACAGCGAGGCCGATTTCTTCGGTGCCTTCGAGTGCGGCGGTGCGATGATCTTTGCCCATGGCCAAATGTCGGACGATGTTTTCACGCACCACAATGGCATCGTCTATTAGCAGACCGATGCATAGCGACAAAGCCATCAAGGTTACCGAATTGATGGTGAAGCCGAAGGCATACATGGCGATAAAGGTGGAGATCACCGAGATCGGCAAAGTGATGCCGGTGATGATGGTGCTGCGCCATGAATGCAAAAACAAGAACACAATCAGGATGGTCAACATGCCACCTTCAATGATGGTGCGTTTGACGCTATCGAGTGAATTCTTGACGAATTGCGAGTTCTCGGAAATCGAGCGTATCTCCACATCCGGCGGCAACACTTTGCGCAGTTTGGCGATGGCCTGCGCGACCTGATCGCCGACTTCAACCAGATTGGCGTCCTGGGTTTTGTAGACGTTGAGCGTCAGCGCAGGCTGGCCATTGATGCGGCCAATCGACTGTTCTTCGCGCTCGCCATCAATCACATTGGCGACCTGGTCCAGCATGACCGGCGAACCCGCGCGCCGCGCGACGATGATTTGCTTGAAAGCCTCCACGCTTTTGAGCTTGCCTTCGACGCGCACCATTTGTTCCTGCGCGCTGGCACGCAGTGCTCCGGCGGGCAAGTCCTGATTGACTTCACGAATCGCGCGAATGATTTCATCGACACCGATTTGATACGCCAGCATTTGCTGCGGCTTGAGATTGATGGTCACTTCCCGATGCACGGCGCCGCCCAGATTGACTTGCCCGACACCGGAAACGCCTTGCACGCGTTTGACAATTTGTTGATCGGCAAACACCGATAGCTCGCGCAAGCTGCGCGTATTGGACAAAATGCCGAAAGTTGACGTCGGCTGTGCGCCGTCGAATTGCCCGCGCACTATCAGCGGGTCTTTGGCATCGCGCGGGAAGCCGGGGCGTATCTGTGCCACCTTGTCGCGTACGTCCTGAATTGCCTTGGTCATATCGGTGGACAGTTGAAACTCGGTCCACAATTCAGCGCGACCCTCGAACGAATTGGTGAAAATATTCTTCACCCCGTTCACGGTGTTTACCGCTTCTTCCAGCGGCTTGACCAAATCGGCCTCGACCTGCTCCGGCGACGCGCCCGGATAGCGAACTTGCATCCAAATGCCCGGCACCTGAATGTCAGGCATTTGCTCCACCCCGAGGCGGGTATAGGAAATAATTCCCAGCACCGTGAGAGCAAGCATCACCATGGTGGCGAAAACGGGTTGGCTAATACTGGTTTTGGTTATCCACATGGGGTGTCCTTTTTGCTTACGAATCAGCCGGTTTTCTTTTCACCAGTTGGTGCTGGTGCCACGCCGTTAGGTGGCACCGCGTTACTTGGTACGCTTTCATTTTTCACCGTGGGTGCGTTGCTCTTCAATATCGCCGGCACGCCAACTTTCAGTCCTGTCATGCGGATGCGAACCACAGAAATCCCTTCGTTCAATCCGGATTTCACGGCCACCAGACCACTCACTTCGTCCTTCTGACCAACGCTCACCGCACGTTTGGCCAGCTTGCCGTCTTCAACGCTAAATACATAGGACTGGCCGGCTTCTTCAAACACTGCGCTGTAGGGAATCACCGGGCTGGCAACAGTTTGCGAGAGTGCCACCACCCCTTCGGCGAACATTCCGCCTTTCAAACTATTGTCCGGATTGGGTACCGCAACGAACAATTTAATGGCGCGTGAGCCTGGCTCAGCCACCGGATTGATGCGCTCGACTTTGCCTTCGAACTGGCGGTCACCAAAACCATCTACGTGGAAACGAACTGTCTGCCCGATCACCACACTCGGTACATCGGACGCCGGGATGGCCGCTTCCAGTTCGAGGCGGGTCAAATCAACAATATTGACTATCGGCGCATCCGGCGTGATGCGCTCACCGCCATTGACCATGCGTTTGGCCACCACCCCAGCAATCGGCGAGCGTACCACCGCATCGTTGATCGCCTTGGTCGCCATGCGAACCTGGGCATCAGCCCAGCGCACTGCAGCGTCGGAGCCCTGATAGGTGCTTTGAGTTTGATCGTAGGCGTTTTGCGAAATGAAATTTTGCTTCAGCAAGGCCTGATTGGTGTCGCGATTTCTCGCTGCAATGGTCAAGCGCGAACGGCGTTCTTCGTGATCGGCCTGCGCCGCATCAAGACGTGCGCGCAAGTCGGTGGTATCGATTTCAGCAACGATATCGCCAACCTTGACCGCCTGACCTTCGCGCACCATCACCTGCCGGACTTGCCCAGCGACCGTGGATTTGACCAGCGATTGCGTCAGCGGGTTCAGTGAGCCGGAGATGGCCACGGTACGCTCGATGGCTTGGATATTCACCACCGCAACATCGCTGGCAGCGAATTCCAGCGTCGCCGGTTTCTCGGTCTTTTTCGCTTCCGTCGCCGCCTGTGCGGTGGCTGTCATGTCGGCGCGATAGGCGAACAGCGCGCCAGAACCACCCAGCACCAAGACCACCGCGACCCAAGTTGTGGTGCGGCGGAAGAAGGGTTTAGTTGCAAGCAATGGAGACTGAATCATGTTGGCTTTCCCTTTGCCAATGCTTGAGGCGATGGCGAAAATAGGTGATAAAACGCGGTAACAAGTATACGCGGCTTGGAAAAACTACTCCGCAAATGCACCACCACAGACACAATAAGCCCGTGCATTAGCGTCGCGCCAAGGCCATCCGATGAATGGGTGAATGGTCGGTACAAAACGCGGATAGTTCGGACGAATGGCGCGCGTCTGGTAGCGTGGCGCGGCTCGGTTTGATAGAAGAGGGTTTCCCCCGCGAGTGCCGTTTTTGGGCCGGCGCTCTGAACCTGGGTTCAGTGTGGCTGTCTTCCAGCCGCTTCAGGTTCACTCACGAAGAGCGATCACAACGGCGACGTGTTTGGTTGGCAACCGTGCCTATGGGCATTGGTTCAAGGAACGCGCAGCTTGGTCGAACACCGCAGGGGAAACTTTGGGGAAGCTGCCAATCAATGGCGCAAGGTGAACAAATTGTGAACTATTCTTGTTCAAGTGCGACGCTGATGCGTGCTTCAATGGAATTGATTGTACGCTGGAGATTTTCATTTGCGCTAGCATTTTCGTCAATGCGGACAGCGGTATTTTTATCGTCCGGGTTCGCATCCGCCACAGCAAGATATTCGTGCGCCAAATCCAGCGCCGCCATCATTGCCAAGCGCTCATTCGTACCCTTGACTGTCGCTGCAATCGCTTGCAAGCGTGTCTCCAGCAAGGACGCTGCGGCGCGCAGCCGCTCTTGAGATTCGGGCGCGCAGGCAATCTTGTAATCCTTGCCCAGCAGCTTGAGCGTGAGGGTGTTGGCCATGTTCATTCCACCGGCAAGCCGGATTTGAGCGTTTCAAGCCGCGCAGCGGTAATGTCAATTTTGGTCTGCAAGGCACGCTTGCAAGCTTCAAGCTCGGTAATTTTGCCGCGCAACGTCGCATTCTCGCCACGCAAGCTGCGGTAGCGCTCAAGCAACAAATCAAGCTGGGTTTCGAGAGAAGTGAGTGAAGGATTCATGGCGTGGAGTGTAGCGGAATCATTCGTCACACGGCGCAATGTCCAACATCATTTCCTGCTGACAACCGCAATGCCGACGATAACCAAGGCAGCGCCCAGCATTTGGGCGGAGGAGAAACCTTCGCTAAGTAACAAGGCGGCGAACGCGATGGTCAGCAAGGGACCGATCATGCCTATCATCGCCGCGCGGCTGGAGCCGATGCGACGGATGGCGGCCGATTGCGCGAACACCGGCACCGCAGTACAAAAAATTGCCATCGCCAGTGCGTAGCCATAGACCGGCAATGGCTGAATCATTCGCGCCAAAGGTTGCACCGCCAGAAAATGCGCGAGCGTGGCGAAGGTCGACACGAGCATCGCCAAGGCAGTGAATCGTGCCGCGCCGATGCGCGCAATCATGCCGCCGCTGCCGGTCAAATAAATCGCGTAACAAATGGCTGAAGCGAACACGAAACCCGCACCGATAAGCGTGGCGGTGACATCACCCGAGAGACGCAAATCGTGGGTAAAAGCAATGGCAATTCCTCCATAGCAAAGGGCAATCGCCGTCCATTCACGGCGGCTAATTTTTGTGCCGTGAAGTGCGACACCGAGCAATAAAGTGAGCGTGGGATAGGTAAATAAAATCAGCCGTTCCAAGCCCGCCGAGACATATTGCAACCCAAGAAAATCTAAAATGCTGGCACCGTAATAGCCAAACAAACCGAGCACGATCACCATTCCCCAATCACGTCGCACCAGTTTCGGCGCGCTACGTGAGGCAGTGAATCCAACGTATAAAAATATCGGCAGCGCGAAGCTCATTCGCAACGCCAGCAGCGTCACCGCATCCACGCCATAGGGATAGGCGAGCTTAATCAATATCGCCTTGAACGAAAAGCCAAACGCCGCAATGCCAGCCAGCGCAAGGCCGATGCGGCGCTCGGTTTCAGTCATGCGATTCGCCAGCCTCGGTGCGCCACCCCAACCACAACACCAGTGCGGCCCAAGTCAGTGCCAGCGCGCCAACCAACATGCCCAAAACCTGTACGACGCGTCCGTAGGACTGTGCGCGCGTCAGCCCGCCGAAGCGTTCAAAAAGAAAAATCCAATCGTGTGGTCCGTCTTCGCCGGTGGTTCCCGAGAGCAACATCAATTGAGGATGCAGCGCGTCGTAAATGTAGGGTGCCAGATCAATCATGCTCATACCGGTCCACCACAAACACACGGCTGCGCCAAACGGGTCACGGTTTTTGAGAAGAAAAGCCACGGCAATGGCGAATGGCAGAAACACTTGAAAGAAGCTGCCGCCTGCGATGGTGAGAACTTCGCCGAAAGGAATAAAAATCACATGGCCGGTTTCGTGTATCGGCAACACAATGTTGTGCATGAAGTTATTCATCATTTCGCCTTCAGCCAGATCACAACGCGCGATGCGCCATCCCCACCATGCCAGCAATACGAGAACAAGCGCGCGCACGCTTAGCTCAATGCTGTCCGGATTTTTAAGTTGCAGCCAATTGAACGGCGGGCGGAAAATTGACCAGAGGGATGTCTCTGGCGCATCACCCCACATTTGCGATTCATCGAGTGGGGCAGCTTGGGCGGTTCGTGCGCGCTTGCTGATCGGCGCAGAATCAGCCGCCAGCGCTTGCGCGTCGTCTTGCAGTTGCTGCCATTTGTGCATGTAAACGCCGCAGGCCGGGCAAGCCTCCATCGCCCCGATAGGCGCGGGTGGCTGATGACCGCATTTCGGGCAGGAGGCGTAAGCGGACGACATAATGATTAGATCAACGTCGTCGTCCGTTGCCGCGATTAAGCACTTTCTTGTCGCATCCTGCTAAGTGCGATGCAACGACCATAACGTCTCTTGCACCTGATGTCATTAGCTGAATGTGCGACATCGGTGACGCGACCAAGACACGTTCAAGCATGGCGAGTAGCCCTGAAATGTTAGAATTTTCAGATTGTAAGCGGCAACGCTAGCGCAATCCAGAACAGCCAGAAAAGCCAGAAAAGCGAGGAAAAAGCATGGCAGGACATTCCAAATGGGCAAATATTCAGCATCGCAAAGGGCGGCAAGATGCCAAGCGCGGCAAAGTATTTACCAAGTTGATTAAGGAAATTACGGTGGCCGCCAAAATGGGTGGCGGCGATATTTCAGCCAACCCGCGATTACGTTTGGCGATAGAAAAAGCCAAGGGGCAAAGCCTGCCCAAAGACAATATCGACAACGCCATCAAGCGCGGCACCGGTCAGCTCGACGGGGTGAATTACGAAGAGATACGCTACGAAGGTTATGGCATCAATGGCGCAGCGGTGATTGTCGATTGCCTGACCGACAACAAAGTACGCACGGTCGCCGATGTGCGCCATGCCTTCGTCAAACATGGCGGCAATTTGGGCACCGACGGCAGCGTGAGTTTTCTGTTCAAACATTGCGGACAAATGCTCTTCGCGCCGGGTACCAATGAAGCCGCATTGATGGACGCCGCAATTGAAGCCGGCGCCGATGATGTGATGACCAACGAGGATGGTTCGATAGAAGTCATCACCTCGGCAAATGATTTTTCGGCAGTGAAAGACGCGCTGGAAAAAGTCGGCTTCAAAGCAGAATTCGGCGAAGTCACCATGAAGCCGGAGAACGAAACCGAGTTCGACGGTGACGACGCCATCAAGATGCAAAAACTGCTCGATGCGCTGGAAAGCCTGGACGACGTGCAAGATGTTTATACGACGGCGCTGATAGACGAGTAGACCGTTTCGGGTCGCTCAGCTAACGGCGTGTCGCCAGCACCAACTGGTCAAAACATTGCGTCATTCCCGCGCAGGCGGGAATCCAGAATCATGGGAAAGCTAACATTCCAACAAACCTTCAAACGAAAATGCCGTGAAATACATGAACACTTGGTGTTGTTGGGCGCAGTATTTTAGATTCCCGCCTCTGCCACCCTCGCGAAGCGAGAGTCCAAGGCGTGTCGAGTCCGCGGGAATGACGGCTTGTACAGAGAACCTCCAATGACGCTCCTTCAGCGCTATTCACCATTACTTTTTGTCCTGCTCTGGAGCACTGGCTTTATCGGTGCGCGACTTGGCTTGCCGCATGCCGAACCGCTGACTTTTTTATTACTGCGATATGCCGTGGTCATCGC
>JANYAW010000070.1 GCA_025361105.1 Rhodocyclaceae bacterium
CGCGCCAGACTAGCCGCAGCTTCTACCTTGAGCTTTGCATAGCCCAAGCTCGCCGACGAAGGCACACGCACATCTATCGCAATGTTTCCACCATCGGATTTGGGCAGGAAGCTTGAACCGCCATACATTGCCTGCAATGCAATGGCGGAGATAAAACTGACCGCAGCAATAAGAACCATTGAACGGCGGTGATGTAAAGCCCACGTAATCACTTTGCCATAGCGATTGGCTTGCGCATCAAACCAGCGATTAAAGCGCTGCAAATGATGACCAATGCCGCGCCGTGGTGCGTCATGATGACCTGGTGGATCACCCCAATAGGCCGAGAGCATCGGGTCTAGCGTGAATGATATGAACAGGCTTACCAGCACCGATGTCGCCACCGTCAACGCAAAGGGCCGGAACCATTCGCCCGAGCCACCGGGCATAAACGCGATCGGGATAAACACGGCGATGATGGAAAAAGTTGTCGCTACCACCGCCATACCAATTTCTCGCGTGCCTTCGGAAGCCGCTGTAAGTCGATCTTCCCCGGCTTGCATGTGGCGCACAATGTTTTCGCGCACCACAATCGCATCGTCAATCAGCACACCGATAGCCAGCGACAGTCCCAGCAGCGTCATGAAATTGAGTGTGAAACCGCACAGCCATACAGCGATAAACGCAGCGATTACTGAAGTCGGCAAACTCAATGCGGTAATCAAAGTCGAACGCCACGAATTGAGAAATGCATAGACCACAAAAACAGTCAGCAGTGCACCGAACATTAATGACTCGATGACATTGTTGAGACTGTCTTGCGCGTCCTCGCCACCATCTTCGGTTATTTTAAGTTTACTGCCTGCGGGCAAGGTGCCGGGTTTCTCTGCCGTCCCGTTGACTTCTTCCACCATTGCACGGATTCGATTCGCCACACTCACCGTACTGGCATCGCGCGCACGGGTGACGGAAAGACTCACATTGGGATTGCCATTGCGCAGGCTAAAACTCGACAAGTCAGCGAAGCCATCCGAAATTTCCGCAATCTGCCCCAGCCGCAAAACTTCGCCGCCCATGCGCTTGACCACCACCTGCGCAAAATCAGCGGGTGATTCAATGCGGCCAACTAAACGAATACTTTGCTCATCCAGCACGCCACGGATACGCCCGACTGGTGCCGTCAGGTTTTGGCTACGCAAAGCGTTGGTGACATCGGTGACAGAAATATTGAATTCACGAAGTTTTTCGGCGCGCAACAATATGCTCAATTCGCGGCGCAGCGAGCCGCCAACGTTTACTATCGAAACCCCTTCGATGCCACGAAAGCGATCGGCCAATACATCTTCTGCCATCCGCGAAATTTCGGCGTGACTCAGCGTGTCAGACGACAACGCAATTTGCATAATCGGTCGCGCACCCGGGTCGACATGCCGCAACACCGGCTCACGCATTTCAAGTGGCAACTTGTGCCGCACGGCACCAATCGCGTTGCGAATTTCATCAGCAGCTTCAATCATGTTTTTCTTGAAATTGAAGATCACTATGATTTGCGCGTTGCTCTCGCTCGCGGTGGCGCGGATTTGATATACGCCGGAAATGCTCAAAAATTGTTTTTCGATGCGATTGATAATCTCGCGCTCGACCGTATCGGGCGAGGCTCCCGGGTAGGGAATGTTCACCACGATCACCGGTTGCTCGACATCAGGAATCTGATTGACGCGCAAATTTTTCAGCGCCAATAGTCCGAGACACATCAGCATGACGATGATCACGACCATCGACACGGGTCGCTTGATACTGAAGTCTGAAAGGAACATTTTTAGCCGCCTTTCCTGGTCTTGTCAGTTGTTACATCGGCGGTGTCCGCCTTCGGTGATGGGGCGGCGGCAAATTTAATTTTCTGCCCGTCTTTCAATGTCACTGCAGGTGCACGCAAGACTTGGTCGCCCTCGGACAATCCGCTAATCACCACATAGTCGCCACGCCGTGAATCACGCGCGCCCAACTTCAATGGAGATTTTTTCAAGCTCGTGCCATTGACGCTCCATGCGTAAGCTTTGTCACTTTCCATAACCAAGCTACTGGCTGGAATGGTCAGTGCCGTGCCGCCTGCGGCGATGCGACCTTCGGCAAATAAACCAGAGAGCGCTGGTTGTCGTCCGCCGTCAAAACCAACTTGTACCTCAACTTGGCGAGTGGCGGGGTTGGCCGAAGGGCTCACGCGCGTCACCGTGCCGGTGAATTCATCCGCGCCATAACCGTTGATACGGAAACTCACTTTTTCACCGAGCTTGACGCTACCGATGCTGTCAGCAGAAACAAATCCTTCGAAACGCAAACTGGTCGGATCAACCACCTTGAGCAACTCCTTGCCTACCTGCGCCGAATCACCTGCCGACACTTTTTTATCACTCACCACGCCATCAAATGGCGCGCGCGCTTCAGTACGTTGCAATTGTTGTCTGGCCTGCGCTTGGCGCGTTTGCGCGGCCGCCAAATCGCTTTGTGCATTGTTGCGACGAATTTCAGAATCTTCTAATTGCTGCGTAGTCACCATGCCCGATTCGCGCAATTTCTTCAGTCGCTGTAATTGCCGCTCGGCTTGATCAAAGGATTGGCTCGCTGCTCTCACCGCCTCACCCGCCGAATTCATGCTGTCGCGAATCGCCGCGTCATCAAGGCGCACCAGCAAATCACCACGCTTGACCACATCACCATTTTCTTTGAGCACTTGAAGCACCACGGCTTGAACTTCCGCACGCAGGTCCGCGCGCCGCGCCGGCTGCACGGTGCCGGTAATTACAGCCCCCATTGCCAGTGCGTTGCTTTGAATCGGCAACAAATCTTCGGGCGATATCTGCAAGGCGCGCTCACTCGCTTCACCTTCTGTCTTGGTCTCTGGTTTGTTGCAGGCAGTCAGCACCGCCGCACACACAAACATCATCAAAATTCTTTGTCGCATCGCGAGAACTTTCCAAATAAATAAGGTAGTGAATAGAGTGATAGGCCGCGTGAAATCGAAAAACTTGACGCTCCAAATCAACCGCCGGAATTCTACTGCGCGCGCCAGTTGGTGCTGGTGACACGCCGTTAGCAGAGGTATGAAACGCAGAATCAGTAGGATGAACTGCACGGATGAACTGCACCGCGTCGCGTTTGTCGGTCGATTCTTGTTAACATGAGCTCTTGCGCAAGCCCGCGTCATCCGCGATGCAGAACAGTAATTCGCAACAATTCAAAAATTTTCCCACATGAAAACGCTGTTGATTGTTTATCACTCCACCACCGGCGCGACGGCGCAAATGGCCGAGGCCGCTGCCGCCGGCGCAAAAAATATCGAGCGCACCGATGGCGAACCCGAAGTGCGAGTACGGCTGCTCCACGCAGCAGCCGCTGGCCCTGCCGACGTGCTAGCCGCCGATGCCTATATTTTCGCCACGCCAGAATATCTCGCCGCAATTGCCGGTCTGATGAAGGATTTTTTTGACCGCAGTTACTACGGTGTGCTCGACCAAATCAATGGCCGTCGCTATGCCACCATCATTTGTGCGGGCAGCGACGGTACCAATGCCGCGCGTCAAGTTGAACGCATCGCCAACGGCTGGCGGCTGGAAGCGGTGGCCGCGCCGCTCATCACCTGCACGCACGCGCAAACCCCTGAGCAAATCTTGGCGCCCAAACATCTTTCGGCCCGCGAACTAGAGCGTGGTGCAGAGCTTGGTGCGACGATCGCGGCGGGTCTTGCGCTTGGTGCGTTCTAAACGTCCTTCGAACTTCCTTCGTCGAATGCCGTTCTAGTGCCGTTCTAGTGCTTGAATGTGCATTGTGTGCGGGTGTAAGATAAGTCAGGGTGCCGTTTCACTCGCGGAAATGGCACCTTCGTAGCAACCAATCATTTATGCAACAAAAAAATTTCTGCAAAAACGTGCACCATTTCCCGCCAACTGATGCAGAATTGCCCACAGTTTCACTTCACACAACTATTAAGGAACATGTCACATGAATAAATCTGAACTGATCGAACAAGTCGCTGCCGCCGCCGACCTGTCCAAAGCTGCCGCTGAAAAAGCAGTTGCTGCACTTATCGCCACCGTCGTCAAGACCGTTGCTAAAGGCGACACCGTCGCTCTGATCGGCTTTGGCACTTTCAAATCATCCAAGCGCGCTGCCCGCGTTGGTCGCAATCCGGCGACTGGCAAAGAGCTGAAAATCGCCGCCACCACTGTGCCCCGCTTCACCGCTGGCGCAACCTTCAAGACCGCAGTTGCAGGCAAAAAAGCGGCAAAGAAAAAATAATTTTCGAGGCAAGAAAAAATGGCCCGCTGAATTTTCAGCGGGTCATTTTTTTGCCTTACCTTTAATACCGGCGAAACAAAGCAAAAGCAGACACCATCAGATCTAATAAAAAACTACGTATCGATTTACGAGAAGGAATCAACGCAAACAATCCTCGTCTGGAAAAAGAAAAAGCGCCCCAGAAATCAGGGCGCTTTTTCTTGCATTGGTGGCGGAGTGGACGGGACTCGAACCCGCGACCCCCGGCGTGACAGGCCGGTATTCTAACCAACTGAACTACCACTCCGCAAAGAGGCGCGAATTCTGCCACACGCGAAGCGCTTGTGCAAGGATTGCCGACGAAAAATCGTGTTTATTCGCTCCAAGTTCGTGCGCCAATTTGATCAATCACCGCGCGCCAACAAATCGCGAAATTCTGCCTCATCCAAGACGCTTAAACCTAGCGCCAAGGCCTTTTCGAACTTCGTCCCCGCTTCAATGCCGGCGACGACGTAATCGGTCTTCCTGGACACGCTACCGGCGACTTTGCCGCCCATCGTTTCAATCATTTCTTTGGCCGCTTCACGGCTCAAGCTAGGCAGCGTTCCAGTAAGCACGAAAGTCTTGCCCGCGATGGGTGATGTTGCCAGCGCGGCCGGTTTGGCATCAGGCCAGTTCACGCCTGCGAAACGTAATTGCACAACCACTTCGAGATTATGTGCTTGCGAGAAAAATTGCACGATGGACTCGGCGACAATCGGACCCACATCGGGCACTTGCTGCAATTGCGCCAAATCCGCGCCTAGCAGCGCATCAAGTCGCCCAAAATGTCGCGCCAAATCTTTGGCGGTGGCTTCGCCGACATTGCGAATCCCCAGCGCGTAGATGAAACGCGCCAGCGTCGTACGTTTACTTTTATCAATCGCGGCCAATAAATTCGTCGCCGATTTTTCGGCCATACGCTCTAAATTCGCGAGGCCGACGATCCCTAGTTTATAAATATCGGCAGGCGTTTTGACTATAGCGGCATCGACCAATTGATCGACTAATTTTTCACCCAGCCCTTCGATGTCAAGCGCACGTCGTGAGGCGAAATGTAGCAAGGCTTGTTTGCGCTGCGCCGGACAATACAGCCCGCCGGTGCAACGCGCGGCGGATTCGCCTTCTTCTCTGGCAACCGCCGAGCCACACACCGGGCAATTGGTCGGCATCACAAACTCTATCGACTCGCCCACAATTGTTGGGCGCAGTTCGAGCACGGAGGAAACAACTTCAGGAATCACATCACCCGCGCGACGCACAATCACTGTGTCGCCGATGCGCACATCTTTGCGCCGGACTTCGTCTTCGTTGTGCAAGGTAGCATTGGTCACCGTCACACCACCAACAAAAACCGGCGCGAGGCGCGCAACGGGCGTAATTGCGCCGGTACGCCCGACTTGCACATCTATCGCCAACACCGTGGTTTGTGCTTCTTCGGCGGGAAATTTGTGGGCGATGGCAAAGCGTGGTGCGCGGGAAACGAAACCCATTTGTTGTTGGTCGGCGATACGATTAACTTTGTACACCACGCCATCTATGTCGTAAGGCAATTGAACACGCGCCGCGCCGATGCGTTGGTAATACGCCAGCAATCCCGCCGCGCCGCGCACCACTTCGCGTTCGGTCGCAATCGGCAATCCCCAACTGGCTAACTTATGCATCATCTCGCTGTGGAATGTCATGCGTAGTTCGGTCGCGTTGGTGTCAGTTGGTGCTGGTGTGGAGTCTCGGCTTTGCACAGCCGAGCCGCTGCGCAGGCGCAAAGCAGTGCTTTGCGAATTCCCTGCTTCGCCGCCGTTAGCGTCGTCTGTTGCACTCAACTCGGAAACCTCGTCGGCGGACTGTAGCGACACAATCTCCGTAGCTTCGATGCGCGCACTTTCACCCACGCCATAAGCAAAAAAACGCAACGAACGTTCGGCAGTAACTCGGGGATCAAGCTGACGCAAACTGCCAGCGGCGGCATTTCGTGGATTGGCAAATTCCTTGTCGCCCTTGGCACGCTGGCGTTGATTGAGCCGATCAAAATCGCGCCGAAACATCAGCACTTCACCGCGCACTTCCAATAACGGCGGAATATTTTCACCGCTTAAGCGCAAGGGAATCGTTTTTATGGTGCGTAAATTCGCCGTGACATCTTCGCCGGTGAAGCCATCGCCACGTGTAGCACCTTGCACGAACAAGCCATTTTCATAGCGCAGTGAAATCGCCAAGCCATCAAATTTTGGCTCGCAGGCATAGTCAACTTTTTCTACCGCCAAAGCATCGCTACAACGCTTATCAAACGCTGCCACTTCGGCATCTTCAAAGGCGTTGTTGAGCGAAAGCATCGGCGTGGTGTGGGTGACAGCGCTGAAGGTCGCCAGCGCCGCGCCGCCTACGCGCTGCGTCGGTGAATCGGCGCGGCAAAGTTGCGGATGGGCCAGCTCCAAGTCCTGCAATTCACGAAATAATTTGTCGTAACTTGCGTCAGCAATCGTCGGCGTGTCCAACACGTAATAGCTGTGGTTATGTGCCTCAATCAATGCACGCAACTCATCGACGCGCAAGCGTGCAAGCTCGCTATCGTTTGTAGCATTTGCTCCGCTCATCAGCTAAATAATTTCATTGCCAAAGCACTGCCCGATGGCATCCCTGCGGCGTGCATTAGTTTTTGAAGTTCGGCGGTCTTGTCGCGAATGCTCAAAATAATTTCGTCGTTCAGTTCGACCCGACGCGCGTCGACCAGTCTTGCGCCCAAGCCGCGCTCCAATTGCCGCGCCGTGCCGACCATGCGATTGAAGGCTTGCACGCCATCGGCCACGCGCGGCACGTCTAGCGTTAGGGTTACGCCATTGGTTGCTAGCGAGCGCAAGTTGTCGGTGGTGAATCGTTCGCTGGCGGTGTTGGTCAACACATATTCGGTAACGCCCTTCGCGTTTTTGGCGTGGAAGCCGCCGTCGTCTTGCAGCACCAATCCAGCAGCTTCGCAGACACCACGCAATTTCGTACCAACAAACAATCCACCTTGTCCGTCGACTAATTGCAAAGAGAACTGGATATCGACGCCGGCACAAAAATCATCCAAGGCTTTTGCGCGCATCAAGGTTTCGCTGCGTCCTGGCAAAGTCACCGCTATCGACAAGTGCTCGGCGAGTTGTTGCAATCCATCAAAGAAAACCATGATCTCGCGATCAGTCACTGCACCATTTCGGTCAGCCAATTGCAAGGCGGCCAGCCATTGTTCGTAACGCCCGGTATCGTTATGCGAAATAAGTTGCCATGGCGCGCCAGCGTTTTCACGCGCCAACCAGCGTAGGGACTTTTGCAGTTCGCCGCACCACGACGATTGCGCCGCCCAAATCGCCGGTGCGCTAACGCTTTCGGCGACATCAAAGCGCACTAGGCAATCGGAAATTGTATCGGCCCACGGCAAAAATTCTTCTACCGGCGCAGTGGTGTTTTTTTCCCCAGCATTTGGTGCTGAACCGTCGTCCACATCAGCATCGCTGTGAGCCTCTGCGTCCACCTTATCCGGCGTCAGCAACACATCATGAACCTCGACCGGACGCGCGAACAAGCGTTCGGCGGCAATGCGATGGCCGCGCGCTTGCCACAGGTTGTACAGCCACACGCCAGCAATGGCGACGACGCTTGAGGCCAACAATGCCCACTGCAAATCATTCATGCTTAACCCCTAGTTTGCCAGCCTGAATATCACGCCGCCTGCTGAATGTCCGCCAAACGCAATGCTTCCTGAATGTCCACTTCGACCACGCGAGACACGCCCTGTTCTTGCATGGTCACACCAATAAGTTGCTGTGCCATTTCCATCGCAATCTTATTATGCGAAATAAAAATAAACTGCGTTTGCAGCGACATTCTCTTCACCATCTCGCAAAAGCGCACGGTGTTTGAATCGTCGAGCGGCGCATCGACTTCGTCGAGCATGCAAAACGGTGCAGGATTGAGTTGAAATAACGCGAACACCAAGGCAATTGCGGTGAGCGCTTTTTCACCACCGGAGAGCAGATGGATGGTTGCGTTTTTCTTACCCGGCGGCTGCGCCATGATTTGAATTCCGGCATCCAGAATCTCTTCGCCAGTGAGCAGAAGTTTGGCCTCGCCACCACCAAAAAGCTGTGGGAACAAAGTACCGAAATGTTTGTTGACGGTGTTGTAAGTCTCTTGTAGTTGCTCGCGGGTTTCGCGGTCGATGCGTCGAATCGCGTCCTCCAAAGTGCTAATCGCCTGAGTCAAATCGGCCGATTGCATATCGAGGAATCCCTTGCGTTCACTGGCAGTGGCGAGTTCATCCAGCGCTGCCAAATTAACTGCGCCAAGCGATTCAATCTCGCTGTTCAAGCGGGTGATTTCGCCCAACAGCACGCTGTCGCGCAGACCTTTTTTCAGCTCGTCAACAAACGATGCTTCGTCGCTCTCGCTCGCAATATGAACTTCGGCCAGACGTTCCACGTACTGCGCTTGATTAAGCGCGGCGGCCTGCGCTTTCAGTTTTAGCTCGTTGATTTTTTCACGCAGCGGATTCACGCCTTGTTCCAAGCTCAGGCGCTGTTCGTCCTGAGCACGCAGGTCGGTCTGCGCCGTTTCGAGTGCCTGACGGCGTGTCACCAGCACCAACTCGCAAGTTTGGCGTGAGGCCAATGCGGTGTGCAATTGCTCTTGCAGCACTACATCGGAAATTCCGCCAAGCTCGGTGCGCGCTGCCAGCAATTCCGCGTCGACGCGGCTTAATTGTGTGTTGGCGGTGGTAGCGGCACGGGTGTTGTCTTCGAGCTTTGAGACGCATTCGCGCTCGGAAAAACTCGCCTCTTGCGCTTCACGCGCGAGCTGCGCTTCGAGCGCGCGCGCTTCGCGCAAGGTCACATCTTTTTGAGCTTGCTGCGCTATCGCTTGATCCACCACAAGGCGCAGTTTGTCGTATTGTTCGCGAGCAACTGCTGCCGCATTATCGGCACCCGCTAATCGCGCCTGTTCCGCCTCTTGTTGGCGCGCAAGCTCAACAATATCCGCATCAATCTGGCTAGCGCGTTCATCAAATCGCGCTTTGGCCTGGTTCAATTTCAGCGCTTCAACTTGCGCCAAATGCAGCGCTTGTTGCGTCTCTTGCACGGTGCGGCGCGCGCCAGAAAGTTCGCTCTGACATTGCGCCACACGGCTCTCGGCGGCTTGCTGATCTGTGCGCGCAATTGCTTCAACGCTTTCTTGCGCAAGCAACAAATTCGCTAAATCATCGATGTCGCGCTGACGTTCAATCACGCCATGCGTTTTCGCATCGGGCACATACAAACTCAAACCTGCTTGCGTCAAACTATGCCCGGCGCGTGAAACTTTGCTCACGCCATTCAGCGGTTCGCCAACCGCCAAATCATCGGTCGCAATCACGCCCGCTAAACAGTTATCAAGAAAATTGGCCCAGCTCGAATCGGTACAAGTCACCTTGTCGCGCAACATGTCAGGCAACTGCGCACCAGAGGCGCTTTGGCTGGAGGCAGAATTTTCCGCATGCGCTGAAAAGGCCAAACTCAATAAGCTCGGCGGCGGCTCCAACAATGCGGCGCGCAGGGTGGCTGCATTTGCCATCAATGCCGCGAAGCGCTCGCGCAACACGGCTTCCACGGCCGTTTCCCAACCCTCCGCAACCTTGATCGATTGCCACAATGGCTTGGCGTCGCCCAAGCCATGAGATTTAAGCCATTCACCGATTTCGCCACTGGGCGCAACGCGTGCCTGCAGCTGCGTAAGCGCCTGGTGGCGTGCGCGCGTTTCGGTGAGCGCGCGATGTGCGCTCTGCAGAGCCTCGCGTGACTGGCGCAACTGTGTCTCAGCCAGCGGCAAAGCCGATTGCATCTGTCCTAGTGCATTCTGCGCGACGATCAAACGCTGTTCGTCGATGGACAGTTTTTCAGTTGCCGCCGCCAACAAAGCCGGATCCGGCTCACCAAGATTTTTGCGATCGGCATCAAGCCTGCTGCGTCGCTGGTTAATGGTATCGAGCGCGCGCTGAGCGTGGCTCTTGTCGGCTTCGGCCAAGCGCAAGGCTTGCTCGGTTTCGTTCAGAGTACGACGCGCATTAGCCACGGCGCTAGCAGCGGATTGCACCGCTTCCTCGGCCTGTGGCAAAGCTGCCGCTGCCTCGGCATGACGTTCGCCGGCCAGCCTTGCACGTTGCTGTGAATTTTCCAGCAGCGCTTGCCAACGCGATTGTTCTTTCGCCAACTCCGCTTGCTGCCCGCGCCAACTGGTGCCATCAGCATCAAGCTGCAACAGTCGCGCTTCAAGGCGCAGGCGCGATTCAGTCAGATGCCCGATGGCTTGTTCAAGCCGACTCACTTCGCCATTTGCCGCGAACATTTCTGTTTGCGCGACATGCAAAGTATCCGACGCACTGAAATGAATCTCGCGTGCTTGTTCGACGCGAGTTTCCAGTTCGCGCAATTGTGCCGTTTGTGCTTCGACACGATTGCTGGCTTCTTCGACTTGACGCTTCAGGCGCTCAGCATCGGCTCGCGCATCATTACGCTTTTTCAGCCACAGCAAAGTTTGCGTGCGTGACAAACCCGCCGTCAGCTCACGATAGTTGCGCGCAACTTCTGCCTGGCTTTCGAGGCGCGAAACTTGCGCGACCAGTTCGTTGCGAATGTCATCCACCCGCGCCAGGTTTTCACCCGCGTCCTCCAGGCGATTGTGCGTTTCCTTGCGCCGCTCTTTGTATTTGGTGACCCCCGCCGCTTCTTCCAAAAAGAAGCGCAGCTCTTCGGGCTTGGCTTCAACGATACGCGAAATCATGCCTTGGCCGATGATCGCGTAAGCGCGCGGACCCAAGCCGGTGCCAAGGAAAAGATCAATCATGTCGCGGCGGCGGACATGCAAATTATTGATGTAATAGCTTGAGTTGCCCTCGCGATCAAGCACGCGCTTGACCGTAATCTCGGCAAACTGCGACCACTGCCCAACCGCACGACCCAGCGCGTTATCGAAAAACATTTCGACACTGGCGCGGCTCACTTCCTTGCGCTGACCGGAACCTTTGAAGATCACATCTTGAATCGATTCGCCACGCAGTTCGGAAGCTTTCGACTCGCCGAGCACCCAGCGCACCGCATCAATGATGTTGGATTTTCCACAGCCATTGGGGCCAACCACACCGGCCAATTGGCCAGGGAAAAGTACCACCGTAGGATCGACAAAAGACTTAAAGCCAGCAAGTTTCAGTTTGGTAAGACGCACAGATTAAGACCTGGTAAAAGTTAGGGAAACGCAAACGAAAATCGCTCCAATAATTCCTGAAGTCTCGATTTCACACTGACCACAGGCGATTTAATCTCTGGATTCCGGCATCCGCCGGGATGCCGATTCACGCAACGAGATTATAATCGCTCACCGCATTGCGTCGCGATTGCGTTCCCGATTGCGTTCCATTACCTGCACACTTTCCGAGACCAAATTCGCATGACAACTAAAGCCACTCGCGCCCTTGATACTTTCGCCAACCCTGCACCACAGCGCGATTTCCACATTCACATGGAAATTCCCGAATTCACCTGCCTGTGCCCGATGACCGGCCAACCGGATTTTGCGGTACTGACGCTGGATTACATCGCCGACAAACTTTGTGTCGAACTAAAAAGCCTCAAGCTTTACGCGTGGAGCTATCGCGATCAGGGTCATTTTCACGAAGCGGTCACCAATCAAATCCTTGACGACCTCGCCAAAGCGCTCAAACCGCGTTTTATGCGGCTTACCGCGCGCTTTTACGTGCGTGGCGGCATCTTCACCACCATCGTTGCGGAACATCGCAAAAAGGGCTGGAAAGCCGCCGCGCGGGTTGATCTTGTGGAGTTTGCAGGGCAAGCGAACATTCGCTAACCCTTAACAGCGTGTCATCAGCACCAACTAAGCTGATAACGCTTACTTCTCACCAATCTAAGCTAGCTACTAGTACGCAAGCTCCTTCTTGATTGACACACAACCTGTACCGGCTGGCATTAGAAATACACGCACACTTGGGCCACCATCAAGCGCAATAATCGTTTGCCGTAGAGGCACGGTTCGTTTGAAGCTTACATAGTCTTTGCTTGCAACTTCCTCGCAGGTTTTTGGCCAATAGCTCACTAGCTCATAGACACCACCGCAACGATTAGCGCCGCTATCCGGTGAAAACGTGAGTCCTGCATAGGCCATCGCCTGCCCGGCCTGAATCTCCAGCGATGCTGATGCCACCCGACGATCAGCTTCTTCCGGCGCGACAAACACTTGACCACCCACTTGCGCCCCAGTGGTCAAGAATTGTGCGAACTGACCCACACGCTCTGCACACTTGTTGGCACCACGTTGGGTGAATGCTTGTGTGACCATTGCGGCTGGCGATGGTGCCGCGGCAGGTGCGGCAGTGTCTTTAGCAGCCTTTGCCTGATTTTTTGCGGTCGTCGTCTGCGCATAAACGGGTGCCGCGGTAAAACCTGAAACCAGTAATACAGCGACCCCGCCCACGAGCGATGTACGAAAGTTTGTAGCCTTGTGGTGTGTTGTCAAAATCATCTTATCTATCCAAAAAAAACCCGAGGCCAAGGCTCCGGGTTTAGGAAACAAAACGTCGCTAGCCACCTTCGGCAGCGCGTACCGTCAAACTTACCAAGACCATGCAGCACCTGCGCCGATAGTCGCCTTGTTACCAGCATATCCGACGTTGGCCTTGAGCACGGTCGTATCATTCACACGGTAACTACCACCAACTGCCAGCGCAGTCTCGCCGTTGTAATAACCGATACCGGCACCGAGCGCAAACTGCTTGCCTGGCTCAACTTGAGGAATGTTCGCCACTGCCGTGGTAGAAGCGATACCGCGTGACAGAAGCTTTTCGGTTCCCTTCAACTGGCCAAAGTTTACTGCGTCGTTAGGAAGAATACCGTTTGCGATACCCCCCACGCGTATCGGAGTTGAAGTCACCGTTACGTGGTCAGCTCCAACGACACCGAAATGGGCACCGTTGTCATCCAACGCTAGGCCAGAGCTGGTTGTGCCGCCGGTAAGCACGGTTTGATTAACCGCGCCTGCCTGAATAATGAGACCGTGATTGATACCGGCCGCATTGGTCAGCTGATAACCGGTGGTGGTAGTTCCTGCGGACGTACTCGTCGACATTGAAGCGCCTGCAGTACCAGGCGCTGGAGGCAACAGGTTAAGACTGTTCGCAGTAATGACATTGGCCGAAATGTTACCTGTCGAGGCACTCAAAACGATACCAGCACCGACCGTGACATTACCGGTTGAAGAGATAGTCCCGGTGTTGGCAATGCCGTTAGTGGTGGTTGCCCCCGTCACGGCCAAATTGCCACCAACTGTTGCGCTACCGGTAGTGCTCAAAGTCGTCGTCGCGATGTTGCCGGTATTAGTGATACCCGCCGTCGTTGTCTGACCCGCCACACTCAGCGTGCTGCCCAGCGCGGTTGCGCCAGTAACCGTCATGCTGCCGCCGTTGGTAAAGTTGCCGCTGTTGCTGATGTTGCCGGTATTGCTAATCCCGTTGGTCGAGGTCAACCCAGCCACTGCCAGCGTGCTACCAAGCGTTGTCGCACCGGTAACACCGAGAGATCCAGATACGGTTTCGTTGCCGACAATATTGGTCGTACCGGTGATGGTATTGGTTGCGCCAACTGCGCCGATCGAATTAGCCAGTCCGTTGGCGGTCAAGTTGCCGGCCACCGTTGTACCAGACGCTGCATTGACCGTGACGCTATTCGTTCCGCCAACCACACGCGAACTGGCAGCATCAACAACCACATTATTTATGCCGCTAGTGATGGTATTACTGAGACCCTGTATCACGTTAGTTGACGATGCCAGCACACCGATGGTGTTGGTTGCGCCGTTTGCAGTCAGATTCCCATTTACCGTGGTACCAGCCGCATCAACCACAACACTGTTGGTTCCCGAACTAATGGTATTGGTAGCACCG
>JANYAW010000077.1 GCA_025361105.1 Rhodocyclaceae bacterium
CCATGCTGTGCTTCGATCACTTCTGCAGCATCCAGACACAGGTCTTCGCGATTGCGTTGGCCGGTGAGCAGGACGCCAATTGGCAAACCAGTCGCTGTATCGCTGCCGGCGGGAACGCAAGCGCTGGGCAAGCCGAGAAGATTTGCGGGCACCACCGGACGTATCATTTCCATGGTCATCGCCGTCCCCTCCATGGTCGCGACATCAAAGCCGTGCTCGAAGGGAAGCTGTGTCCAGGTTGGCGACAAAATCAGCGGATGCGCCGCCAGAAACTGCGACCACTCGCGCGCGATGCCATCGCGTGTGACCAGCAGATGTGAAAGCGCGGCAGCATTTTCCAATGGCGGCGTGTGGGCTTTGATGGTATTGAGAAAGCTCGCGCCGTCCGCTCCCATCAGCGGCATTAATTGCGGCAATATCGAAGAAAAATCTCCGATCAGGAATTGCGCCCAGACGCTCACCGCTTCTTCATAACATGGCGGACAGATTTCTTGCACATCGTATCCCGCATTTGACAAGCTGTCCGCCGCACGCCGCACCACCGCACTGATGCCGGCATCGCAGCTTCCGCCGGGTGGCGCGGTCATCACGGCAACGCGAATTGGCCGCGACATTTTTTTGCCGATCAATGGCATATCAAACGAGATCGCATCACGCGGATGCGCACCCATCAAAATTTCCAGACCGAGGCGCACATCCTTGATGCTGCGCGCCATCGGGCCTTGCACTTGCATCATTTGTACCGCCAGCAAACGGTTTTGCCCTGGCACCAACCCGGCATCGGCGATGCGTCCCACCGATGGCTTGATGGAGGCGATGCCGCAGGTATTGGCCGGGTTGCGCAGCGAGCCGCCGATATCATTGCCCAGACCTATCGGGCTCATGCCGGTGGCCAGCGCAGCCGCTTCGCCACCGCTCGAACCACCCACCGTGCGACCAAGATTCCACGGGTTGCGGGTGAGGCCATGCAAGCTGCTATCGGTATGAACACGCAACGCCATGTCGGGCAAATTGGTGCGGCCAATGGCAATGCCGCCTGCGGCGCGCATGCGCTCGACCACCGGCGCGTCCAGCGGCACTACCGCTTGCGCCAGAGCAGTTACACCCCAGGTGGTCGGCAGACCAGCCATGTCGATATTTTCTTTGACGGTGAACGGCACGCCGTGCAGCGGACCTAGTGCGTCGCCGCGCGCCACCATTTGATCGGCGATTACCGCCGCTTTGCGCGCGTCATCGGCTAGCACGCGAACGATCGCATTGACTGTCGGATTGACCGCCTCGATGCGGGCCAAATGGGCTTCGATGACTTCAGCCGACGAAACAGTTTTATTCGCAATGAGTGAGGCCAATTCAGTCGCTGATTTTCGCCAGAGTTCATTCATTTTTTTCTCCAAAAAAGTATTGCCGGAAACACGTCACGAAGCGTTTGATTATGCCCGTTCGAATCGATCGGCCTGCAATCATCAATGGCTCGCCGCTTAGCGGTATATTTGCACTTTCAATATTTCACATCAACCAAGGAATTCCCATGAAAAAATTATTCGTTGCAGCGCTCATGGCATTAACTTTAATTGCTAACGCATTTGCCGATGACGGCTTGCGTGTGGCAATGGCGGGCGCGCACCGCGCACCGGAAAATGTGGCGCGTGATGGTTCGCGACATCCTTATGAAACGCTGACATTTTTTGGCATTACACCGACCATGACGGTGATAGAACTCTCGCCCGGCAGTGGTTGGTACACCGAAATTCTGGCGCCGTATTTGCGCGATAAAGGCCAACTCATTGCTGCAGCATACGACCCCGAATCGTCGTCAAAATACTATAAAAATAATGTTGCTGAATTCAAGAAAAAACTGGCTGACAAACCAGCGGTCTACGACAAAGTCAAACTCAGTGTTTTTGAAATGCCAAACAAACTGGACTTCGCGCCAGCGTCGCAAGTCGATATGGTGCTGACCTTCCGCAATTTGCACAACTGGTCGCGCAACGGCGACGAGGCGATCAAGGCTGCATTCCAAAAAGTCTTTAACGCGCTCAAACCCGGCGGCGTTTTTGGCGTGGTCGATCATCGCTTGCCGGCCGCCAAAACACACGACGAACAAGCCAGCGATGGTTATGTGCATGAGGTTTATG
>JANYAW010000105.1 GCA_025361105.1 Rhodocyclaceae bacterium
TGTGCGTCGTGTCGACCTGGGTGATGACGGCAAGGCGCGCATCCTGATCGAGCTGCCACAAAAGGACGCGCGCTGGTTGCGCACCACCAGCGTATTCGTCCTGGTGCATGGCCTGGTCGGCGGGACAAAACTGCGCGCCTACACCGGCTTGTTGGATGATCCGCCGCTGCCCGATGGCGCTGAGCGCCCGGTGCTGATTGGCGATATCACCAGCGAAATTCCCGGCATGATCGCCAACCTGAATACGCTGGTGACCAATCTCGAACACATCACCGCTGAAAATTCCAGCCTCAACGCCAGCCTTGCCAACGTCAAGACCCTCACCGAACGCATGCAGGGACCCTACGGCGCGATGGGAGTGGCACTGGGTAGCGACGACCACGCAAAGAAAACGATCCAGATGCTGGATCGCACCAACGCCTTGCTGGCCAAGACTGACGAGCGAGTGTTCGGCAAGGATGGCGTGATGGATTCCTCGCAAGTGGCGATACGTCACCTCAACGACACACTGGTGGATGCCCGCACCAGTCTGAAAAAAGTCGACGCCATCCTGGCCGACGCGCAAGTCATCAGTGCCAACGCCAAAGTGGCGACGACAGATCTCGGCGCATTGCGCGCGGATGTCGACGCCAGCCTGAGCAAGGTCTCTCAGCTGATCGACGAAATCAATCGCAAATGGCCGTTCGCGCGTGATGCGGAGTTGAAGCTGCCATGAGACCGATTGCGCTACTGCTGGCAGTCAGCCTGTTGGCCGCCTGCGCCGGCAGCCCCCCGCCACCGAGCTGGCAAGCCAACGCACGCAGCGCGCTGGACTACGCCACCCGCGCTTACCTTGCCGGCGACAGCCGCCTGGCCGAGCGCGACTTTGCCCGCGCCCGTGCCGAGATAGCGCGGACTGGTCGCCTCGATCTGCTGGCTCGCGCTGAATTGGCCCACTGTGCTGCACGCGCAGCGAGTCTGGAATTCGACGACTGCCCCGGCTATCAGGCGCTGGCCCAGGATGCCGGCCTGGCAGAACGCGCTTACGCAGAATTGCTGGCGGGGCGCTGGACGCAACTCGACAAGGCGTCGCTGCCAGCGCAATACCAACAATTGCTGACCGCACCCGCAGCCCCGACCGTGCTGACAGCGATAGCCGATCCGGTGTCACGCATGATCGCCGCCGGGCTGCTGTTTCGCTACGGACAGCTGACCCCGGAAGGCATCAGCATCGCCACGGAAACCGCCTCCGCTGAAGGCTGGCGACGACCGCTATTGGCCTGGTTGGGAGTGCAGATGCAGCGCGCAAAAGCGGCGGGAGATTTTGACGGCGCGGCGCGGATACAGCGGCGTATTACGGTAGTGACCGGCGCGCTTTAACTTGACGACCAGTTGGTGCTGGCCACACGCCGTCAGTCGATCAAACTGGCGGCAGGTTGCCGCGTAGCACTCCAAAGTCCGCTCAAGCAAAACACTATCCCCAAGGCTGCAATCGGCGTAGGTCGCCAGTCTTCCAGTACTGCCGAGACACCCAGCGCGATGACCGGAATCACCATGCCCATCAAGCCGGCGCGGGCCGGGCCTTGGCGTTTGGCGAGTTTGAAATACAGCAGGAAGGCAGCGACGGAGCCGAAGGCGCTCAGGTAGAGCATCGCCAGCCAATAGCTGGGACGCGGGTCAAAGTGGAAGCTGACGCCGCCGAGCGACGCAATCAGCAGAACCACTAGCGCGCCGTACATCATCGACCATGCGAGAAGTGGCACCAAGGCCATGCCTTCGCGCGAAATTCTCAAGGTCAGCATGTTGCCGAGTGAAGCAAATATCACCGCCATCAAGCCCAGGCCTATGCCTAGCCATGCGTCGGGGTTGGCATTGGTGGCAGCAATATCGGGCCAGAAAATCAAGGCGACGCCTGTGACGCCCATGCATCCGCCAATCACGACGCGACGCGATATCGGCTGAGCCAAAAACCAGGCACCACCGATGGCGTTGGTGAAGATCATCAACGAGAACAACACGGCGACCAGCCCCGAAGGCAAGTAGCGTTCGGATTCATAGGTGCCGACGTAGTTCAAGCCGTATTGCAGTGCGCCGGTCAGCGCCAGCCAGGGATGGATATTCTTGTTTACGATCACTGATTCGCCACGCCAATGCGCGATTACAAACAACATCGCGCTGGCCAGTGCGAAGCGTATCCCCACTGAATACAAGGCCGGCACATCGCCGATCTCATACAGAATTGCATGCCAGGTGGTGGCCCAAATCAGCGTGGGCATCCAAAACAAAAAGCGATCAGACATGCGCTAGCCTTAAAAAATAACACAATGAAATTGCGATTTCGTTATGCGATGTTATTCGTGAAAATCACATAATCGCATCAAATGAAAAATCAACGGGTGTAGCATTTTGCCTTGTAGTCCGGTGCATTCATCTGGCCTGCGCTAATATTCTCGCGTTGCAATTGTGCGCAAGAAAAAATCCATCGTGAATCCGATCATCTACGCTATTCCTGTGTTCATGTTGACCGTCCTCATCGAGGCCGGCTTGGCGCGACGGCGCGGCTTGACGGTGTATGACATTCCGGATGCGCTCACCAGTTTGCATCACGGCGTGATCAGCGAAGTCACCGGTGTATTGTGGAAGCTGGCCGGGCTGGGCACTTACGCCTTGGTTTATACAAATTTTCATGCCACCGAATTGCCTGCGGATTCATGGCTGATTTTTGTGCTGGCTTTGCTCGCCTACGATTTTTGTTACTACTGGCAACACCGCATGGGTCACGAAATGAACGTGCTTTGGGCGGCGCATGTGGTGCATCATTCGTCGGAGTATTACAACCTTGCGACGGCGCTGCGACAGACTTCGACGGGGCGTTTTTTTGGTTGGGTGTTTTATTTGCCGATGGCAGTTATCGGTGTGCCGCCGACGCTGTTTTTCACGGTGGCGGTGATTGATTTACTCTATCAATATTGGGTGCATACCGAACTGATCGGGCGCTTGGGTTGGCTGGATCGGGTGTTGGTCACGCCATCAAATCATCGCGTGCATCATGGTCAAAACGACTACTGCATCGACAAAAATTACGGCGGTATTTTGATTTTGTGGGATCGCTGGTTTGGCACATTTGCCGACGAGCGCGAAGGCGAAAAAATCATTTACGGCATCCGCAAACCATTGCGTAGTTTCAATCCCGTCTGGGGCAATCTGCATTACTACGCCGACCTGTGGCGCGAGTCGATGCGGGCCGTTGGCTGGCGCGCCAAGCTCGGTGTGTGGCTCGCGCCACCGGGTGGCTGGACCGACGCACCGCTGGCGCATTTTGATACGGCGACGTTTGTCAGTTACGACCGCAAGACCCCGAGTGCCATGCGTTGGTATGCGGCCATGCAGTACGCCTTGGTCGTGCCTTGTGTGGTGCAAATATTGGCAATGGATGTGAAGGCTGCACCAATGCAGGCGGTGTTGTATGTGCTGGTGATTATTGCGACGACGGTGTGCGTGGGTTTGTTGTTGGAGGGGCGACAGATTGCGAAAAAATTTGAGATGTTTCGTCTACTTTTAGTCGGCGCAGCATTTGCCACGATGCCTGATTGGTTTGGTTTTGATGCGCCGACGGCATTGCGTATTGCCCTTGCCGTGTTTGTGTTGGCGAGTTTGCTATGGTTGAGTCGGCAGCGTGTGCCGAACGTCGCAGAAGCCATTGCAGTTTGAGTGCTAAAACTTGCCAGTTGGTGCTGGTGACACGCTGTTGAACGCGGACGCACTATCCGATCTCGCGCTGGCCTTGGTGTGCGGTGCCGTGGCGGTTGCGCATTGGCGCGCACGACCTGCATTGGCGCAAGCCAGCGCTCTGTTTTTTGTGGCGGCAAGCTTTGGCGTGTTGCGCTTTTCCGGGATTGCATTCGCGCTCGGCCCACATCGATTTTTTAGTTTGCTGGCGGCGTGTGCGGCGTTTCCGTTATTGGCCGTGGCAGTGCGCTGGCCCGATGATGACATTGCTAAACGAGCCAATGCGGCAGCGCGTTTTGTCTTGTTGTTTGGCGCGATTGGCTTGGCATTTCATATGACAGGCTTTGCGCTTTGGCGGGACATATTGCCGGTAGTTTCGGTGCTGGTGATTGCGTTCGCGGCGATACGCACAAAGAATGCACATGGAATTTTTGGCGCGCTGCTTTTCATTGCAAGTCTTGTGGTCGCGGCGCTCGGTCAAGCGTCGGCGTTTTCGTTTGGCGCTTTCAATGCGACTCAAGCGATGCACTATTTGATGGCGGCTGGGTTTGCCTTGCTGGCGTGGCCGCCGGGAATAAAGCATGCGCACTAAGCGTTATTGCGCACCAGATTTTCAAAACCATCGATGGGCAAAGGTTTGCTGAACAAATAGCCTTGATATGAGTGGCAGCCTTGCAGGGCAAGGCATTCACGTTGGCCGACGGTTTCGACGCCTTCGGCAATCACCGACAAACCCAGGCTTTCGGCAAGGCCGACGATCGTTCGTGCGATGGCCACATCGTTGGCATCGGTGAGTAAATCACGAACGAATGATTGGTCGATTTTTAGTTGATCGAGCGGCAGGCGTTTTAAATACGAAAGTGACGAATAGCCGGTGCCAAAATCGTCTAGCGAAAAGCTCACGCCTATGGTTCGTAATGCGGTCATTTTTGCGATGATTTCGTCGACATTACTAACGAATAAGCTTTCGGTGAGTTCAAGTTTCAAGCGTGCCGGATTTGCCCCCGTCTGTTCGAGAATGGCGATTACTTGGCCGACGAAATTGACCGAGAGAAACTGACGCGCGCTGACATTGACGGCGAGACTGAGATCGCGCATGAGTGACACCGATGCCCACGCCGCAAGTTGCTTGCAGGCGATTTCCATAATCACACTGCCCAATGGCAAAATCAGCCCGGATTCCTCGGCCAAAGCGACGAATTCTGATGGCGGTATCAGCCCACGAACCGGGTGCTGCCAACGTATCAAGGCCTCCGCGCCGCTGATGCGTCCATCGATGCCGATTTGCGATTGGTAGTAAAGAATGAATTGACTCTTGTTCAGGCCGTCACGAATATCAGCTTCAAGCGCGATTTGCGCCAACACGCGGGCGCGCATGTCTGCGTCAAAAAATCGTATCGCATTGCGTCCCGCTGTTTTGGCTTGATACATTGCCAGGTCGGCGCGTTTGAGCAGTTCATCCATGTCTTCAACTTGCTTGCCGTACAAGGTGACGCCGATGCTCGGCGTGCTGGTGTGTTCGTAGTCGCCAAGACGATACGGTTTGTTCAGCGCGGCGAGGATTTTTTCGGCAATCAATTCGGCTTTGCCGGCGGCATCTACAGGTTGCTGATCCAGGTCTTCGAGCATCACCACAAATTCATCGCCGCCCAATCTTGCAACGGTATCGTTTTCACGCACGCACAACAGCAATCGCGCAGCGACTTGTTGCAACAAGATGTCGCCCACGGCGTGACCTAGCGTGTCATTCAGGCCTTTGAAATTATCCAGGTCGATAAACATCAAGGCACCGTTACTATCGGTTCGTGCAAGGCGCGCCAGCGCTTGGCGTAAACGGTCGATCAGGAGTCGACGATTGGGCAGATTGGACAGCGAATCGTAAAACGCAAGGTTCTCAATCTCGCTGTCTTTGGCCTTGCGCTCGGTGATGTCGCGCGAAACCAGTACCACGCTATCGACTTCTCCTTTGCTGTTGTGGATGACCGTGCCGTGGCATTCCATCGGGTAGGTTTTGCCATCGGCGCAAACATGTCGATATTCGATTTCACAATGTTCGCCGCTGTTCACTGTGGCTGCAAAAGCGGCTTTAACCAATTCTTGATCGTCTGGATGAATCAGCGCAAAGGCATCGCCGCCACGCAAATTGACCGCGCTGCCGACAAATCGTTCATAGGCGGGGCTGGTATAGACATAGCGGCCATCGAGGTTCACCACCGCAATGTAGTCGCCGACGTTTTCCGAAATCAAGCGGAAGAATGCTTCACGCTGGCGTAATCCTTCCTCGGCTTCCTTGCGCACGGTGATGTCGTGCGCCAGCAAGATGAAACGTGGTTCTTCTGAGGGCAGGGTAGATTTGCGCGAGACTGAAAGCTCAAACCAGCGATTACCCGATGGCAAGCCAAGCTGATATTGCTTACCGCTGGATACGCCGTGTTGGTTGGCTTCGGCCAGCGCCGCCAACCACATGGTGGCAACGTCCGGCGGCAGTGTTTCGGCAATCGTCTTGCCACGATAACTATCGACCGGCATGGTCAACAAATCTGCATAACGCGAATAAACATCGTAGTAACGACCGTCTAATCCCACCTCAAAGAAAATATCCGCGATGGTGTCGAGCGTGGCCTGCAATTTGAGTCGTGTTTTGGCGTGATCGTCGGAGGCTTGACCCAGTTCACTGGCCAGTGCTAAATGTCGCTTGGTCGCCTCGGCCTGTTGTTTCATCATCGAACGTAAGGTCGCCCAGACCAGTGCCAGCGCAAAGCTCAGCAAAGCAAATTGCACTAGCGCATTGCTGCGCGTCACTTCGACCTTGCTGTCAACCACCGCTTGCGGCACGTAGTTGTGTAGCACCCAGACATGTTGGCCGGGAATATCGAGCTGGATCTGATATTCAAAGGCGGGTACATCCTGCTTCGCCGCTTCTGTCAGCCAATGCGTATTGCGGCGATCAAAAATACGCGCGCCAGAGAGCGCGTCCTCCAACAAAAAATTCGCCACCCGACTCATCCGCAAGGCGCTGCTCGACGCTTGCAAACTTTGTCTTTCAGCTTTAGTCACCGGTACAAACGGCACACCAATCAAGGCCGCCTCAAGCACATTGGCGCGCACGACAGTTGTCACGATGCCTTTGAAGTAATGGCTATTGATATCGTAGATCGGCACCGAAAAACTCAGGCCGACAAGGTTACGTTTGTCGCCATGCAGTTTGGATAGATATTGCTGATTGTCGCTGGTGCGAATCAAGCCAGAGTTAATCGGCACGATGCCATCGAGCGCATTGTCGGCCACGCTGGGATGGTGTTTGCGAAAGTAGGCTATCTGGCGCACATATTCTGCGTACTCTTCACTGGGGCCTTGTTCGGGTCTATCGCTGGGGTCGCTTGCAGCACTTTCATCAGGTGCTACGTTTTGCAGAACGCGAGTGGCACTGACACCACTAGTATTAAAGGTAAGGAAGGGTAATTGATCGTGATCGGGTCTAAAGCCGTCATAGACCACTTCAACTTTTGTGATCGCTACCGAAGAGGCGAGGTCGGTGGATAGGTGTTTTGCGACTTCGTAATCAGCCACCGGCATACGCCCGGCTTTGACCACGTTTTCATCGTCGGTGGCGCGGCTATATGGCTCGCTGGCGCGAACGCCGGACAATCGCGAAATAGCGCGAATCGTATGGAAACTATTTTTGAGCAAGCCTTCGATTTCCAGCGCTTTGCTCTGCACTGCGAGTCCAGTCTCGCGGTTGACTTCGTTTTTAATCAGATCGGTTTGTGTACCGCAGTTAAACCAGGTGCCGAAAGTGAACAAGGCCCACAAAAAAAGGAAGCCCACTGCCATGCCGGTGGGACCCGGGTCGCGAAGTTTGCTATCAATTGAAGAGATCATTGATGGTGGCGATTGGTTCATTTTTAGGTGAGCTGCAAAAAGATGGCAGTGAATCACACCGAATGAATATAGCATCGGAAATGAAATTGCCAATTGCACGAATCGGCATTGAATTATTCGTGAAATTAGCCCTTACTCTACCGAGCCGGTGATTTAGATACTTTGCCTGTGGCTTTGCCAACCCTCGTGCTACCATGCCGCGCGCACTTACTGCGCGAACTTATCGCGTAATGTCCGCCTTTGATGCCAGTGTTTAAAAAACTTTTTTCTGCTGACGGTTCCTTTGCACAAGCCATCGGTGACTTTCGTTCGCGGCCACAACAGATTGATATGGCGGAGCATATTGCAGCGGCAATCGCGAGCAATTCAGCGCTGGTCGCCGAGGCGGGGACGGGCACTGGCAAAACCTTTGCGTATCTCGCGCCAGCACTGCTTTCGGGTGGCAAAGTGGTCATTTCGACCGGCACAAAAACTTTGCAGGATCAACTTTTCAATCGCGATTTGCCTGCGGTGCGAGATGTGCTCAAAGTTGCGGCGAGCATTGCACTACTCAAAGGTCGTTCAAACTACGTTTGTCATTACCATTTGGAACGTGCCAACGATAACGCGCGATTGGCATCGCGCGAAGAGGCCGCGCACCTGCGAAAAATCGTCCGCTTTGCGGCGCGCACCGCGACTGGTGACAAGTCCGAATGTATCGACGTGCCTGAAGACTCCGGTGCGTGGGCGGCGGCGACGTCGACCCGTGAAAATTGTCTTGGTCAAGAATGCCCAAATCATGCGGAATGTTTTGTCCTCGGTGCGCGAGCGCAGGCGATGATGGCAGATGTAGTGGTAGTCAATCACCATTTATTTTTCGCCGACGTAATGCTCAAAGATGAAGGCATGGGTGAACTACTGCCCGCATGCAATACAATTATTTTCGACGAAGCACATCAATTACCCGAAGTCGCTGGGCTATTTTTTGGCGAAAGTATTTCGACCACACAGCTCATCGATTTGGGTCGTGACGCGCGCATGGAAGGAATCGCGCTGGCAAAAGATTACGCACCACTGCAAGATGCCGCAGTGGCTGTGGACAAGGCAGCGCGGGATGTGCGGCTTGCTGTGCGTGGTGAAAATCTGCGCATCACGGCGGATCGTGCGTTTGAAGATTCAGCTTTTGCGCCGGCATTGAAAACGCTGACGACGGCGCTTGATGAATTGACCACTCAACTTAAATCGCAATCTGAGCGCGGCGAAGGTTTGGCTAATTGTCTGGTCCGAGCACAAGAACTTGCCTTGCGGCTCAAACGCTGGCGCGGCGACGAAGCAGGTGCTGAGATGGTTCGATGGGTCGAGGTTTATTCACAGGCTTTGTCTTTGAATTTGACGCCGCTTGATATTGCGCCGATTTTTAAGCGTCAGATGGAAGGCCATCCACGCGCCTGGATTTTTACTTCAGCCACTTTGGCGGTCGGCAATGATTTTTCGCATTACTGCGGTGAGCTTGGGCTGACAGCGGCCAAGACCGCATGCTGGGGCAGTCCGTTTGACTATCAAAACAATGCACTACTTTACGTGCCACCAGAAATGCCGGATCCCAACAGCGCGCAGTATCAAGAAGCAGTGACGGAAGCGGCGTGGCCGGTGATACGCGCGGCCGGTGCGGCAGGGCGCGGCAGCTTTGTGTTGTGCACGTCATTGCGCGCAATGCGGCGCATCCGCGAGTTGTTGGAAGTGAAATTGCAGAACGATAAAATCGAATTGCCATTGCTGATGCAAGGCGAAGGATCGCGCAGTGAATTGCTCGAACGTTTCCGCAGTTTGGGCAATGCGATTTTGGTCGCCAGCGTGAGTTTTTGGGAAGGTATCGACGTGCGCGGCGACGCGCTCTCATTGGTCGTCATCGACAAGCTACCGTTTGCACCGCCCGATGATCCAGTGCTCGCCGCGCGAATTGAAAAACTGCGCGCCGAAGGCCGCAATCCCTTCATGGAATATCAGTTACCGCGCGCAGTGATTAGCATGAAGCAAGGGGCAGGGCGCTTGATACGCGATGAAACTGATCGTGGCGTGCTGATGATTTGCGATCCGCGAATGCTCGGCAAACCCTATGGTCGCCGTGTTTGGCAAAGCTTGCCGCCGATGCGACGAACGCGTGAGGTCGCCGATGTAGAAGCATTCTTCGCCGTAAAATCACCGGATGCCAACGACTAATTACAGCTCCGTATACAGCTCCATTGCCAGCGCCCGGCGGCTCAACGCCGGTTGCCATTGCACTACCGTCGATCAAGCCGGATTGACGGCTGAACTAGAGCGCGTCAGCCCAGGCTTTCACGCTGAAGTTGTCGCCACCCGTCCGTATTTGTTTTCAGAATCCATGGTCTTTGTTGGCGGCGAACATGTGGCGCAAATGGCTGCACTGATTAGCGCCGTCGAAACAGTGGCGACGCATCCGACGTATCAACAAATGGCATTGCAATGGGCACCAGAAATCGCCCGCCATGTCCCTGCCACACATGGCGTTTTTTTTGGTTATGACTTTCATTTGCGCACCGGCACAGTCGCTTCGCCGCAGCTGATAGAAATCAACACCAATGCCGGTGGCGCATTGCTCAATGCCGTGCTGGCGCGCGCGCAACAAGCCTGCTGCGCCGAGGTGCAAACCGCGCTTGATGCCTTGCTACCGGGCGCTTTGGGGCGACAAACGCCAGAGGAACTTTTTCTGGAAATGTTTCGTGCAGAGTGGGAATTGTATTGCCGAGCCAATCTGCCAGTTGGTGCTGACGACACGCCGTTAAAGACGCTTGCGATTGTCGACGACACCCCGACCGAGCAATTTCTGCATCCCGAATTTGTCTTGTTCCAACGTCTTTTTCAACACGCCGGAATCGATGCAATCATTTGCGATCCAAGCGAATTGATATGGCACGATGGCACGCTCTGGCATGACGAGCAGCGGATCGATTTGGTCTATAACCGGCTCACCGATTTCGCGCTCGAACAGCCGCAAAATTCTGCCATTCGCAATGCGTATTTGGCTGACGCTATCGCGCTTACCCCGCATCCGCGCGCCCATGCTTTGTATGCTGACAAACGCAATTTGGCATTGCTCACTGACGCGAAATTGCTGACATCCTTTGGCATCGATACAGCGACGATTGCGATATTGCAAAACGGAATTCCGCACACCGAATTGGTTCATGCCGAATACGCCGATGATTTGTGGGCAAGGCGCAAGAACTTGTTTTTCAAACCAGCAATCGGCTACGGTTCCAAAGCTGCCTATCGCGGCGACAAAATTACGCGGCGCGTATTTGACGAAGTCATTCACGGCAACTATGTGGCGCAAGCCCTGGTGCCGCCTTCGTCGCGCAGCTTGCAGCGCGACGGTGAACTGCTGGCCCTCAAATTGGATCTGCGTTGTTACACCTACGATAGTTCGATACAGCTAGTCGCCGCTCGTTTGTGGCAAGGCCAAACGACGAATTTCCGTACGCCTGGCGGCGGTTTCGCGACAGTTTTGACTTTGCCCACCAGCCTTCAAAACGCCCCAGCCGGTTTGCCAACATCGGCGCCCGTCATCACCTGCGCAACATGAAAGTTTTCGGCATCACTGGTTATTCCGGTGCGGGCAAGACGACTTTGCTTGAAGCGCTGATTCCGCTTTTGGTAGCGCGTGGATTGCGTGTTTCACTAATCAAACATACGCACCACGATTTCGATATCGACCAGCCGGGCAAGGATTCGTATCGCCTGCGCGAGGCGGGCTGCAATGAAGTGATGTTGCTCTCAAACCGCCGCTGGGCATTGATGCACGAGTTGCGTGGCGAGGCCGAGCCGAATCTCGTCGAGCAAATCGCGCTGCTGTCGCCTTGCGATTTGGTATTAATCGAAGGTTACAAAGAAGCTGCGTATCCCAAATTGGAAGTGCATCGACCGGCGAACAATCAGTCACTCTTGGCTGCAATAGACAGTGAGCATATCGTTGCCGTGGCCAGTGATGTGGCGATTAACTTGCCGCACGAACTTGATGTAGTCTTGCTTGATTTGGCGGATCGTAATGCGATTGCGCAATTTATCTTGTCCTACTTGGATTTGTGATGAGCACCGACCTGTTGAGTTTTGAAGCGGCGTTGCAACAACTACTTGCAGCGGCTACGCCACTGGCAACAACGGAAATCGTTGCCACCAAAGAGGCGTTTGGCCGCGTGCTCGCTGGTGATTTGATCTCCACCATAGCCGTGCCGCCGCTGGACAATTCATCGATGGATGGTTATGCCGTTCGGGTCGATGAGGTGCAAGCGGGAATTTCATTGCCGATCTCCCAACGTATTGCCGCCGGCCAAATTGGACAAGCGCTGGAACTCGGTAGCGCAGCGCGAATTTTCACCGGCGCACCGCTGCCACAAGGTGCAGATGCCGTGGTGATGCAAGAGCACTGTGAGGAAAAAAATGCTCGGGTTAATTTTTTGCATTTGACAAGCGCTGGAGAAAATATTCGTCGCTGTGGCGAAGACATCGCAATCGGTGCAACCGTACTCCACCAAGGCCTGCGTCTAGGCGCAGCAGAACTTGGTGTTGCCGCATCAATTGGCATGGCGCAACTCACGGTATTTCGTCGCTTCAAGGTTGCGCTATTTTCGACCGGTGATGAGCTCGCGATGCCGGGCGACACGCTCAAGCCCGGGGGTATCTACAACTCAAATCGCGCCACCTTGCAGGCGCTGTTGCAAGCACTGGGTTGCGCGGTAACCGACTACGGCATCGTGCCTGACATGCTGGATTTCACGCGCCAGGTTCTGCGCAAAGCGGCGCAAGATCATGACTTGATTTTGACCAGTGGTGGTGTGTCAGTTGGTGAAGAAGACCACGTCAAACAGGCGGTTGCGGCAGAAGGCGAGATTGCGCTATGGAAAATCGCCATCAAGCCAGGAAAACCTTTGGCGTTCGGACGAATTTTGCCAGTTGGTGCGGGAGTGGAGTCTCGGCTTAGCACAGCCGAGCCGCTGCACAGGCGCGAAGCGGTGCTTCGCGAACCCCCTGCTTCGGCGCCGCCCTTTGGTGGCGCGAGCTTTATCGGCCTTCCGGGCAATCCGGTGTCATCCTTTGTCACGTTTTTGATGTTGGTGCGCCCGTTTATTTTGCGCTCGCAAGGTGTTGCGCATACATCAAATCGAATGCAAATGTTGCGCGCCGATTTTGCTTGGGCGGGCGACAGACGCCGTGAATTTTTGCGCGTGCGACGCAACGATAACGGCGGACTGGATTTATTTCCCAATCAAAGCTCCGGCGTGTTGACTTCCTGCGCGTGGGCCGATGGACTGGTCAGCAATCCACCCGGCCATGCCATCGCGTCGGGCGATACGGTGGGCTATTTCCCATTTGCCGATTTGGGTGTGCGATGAGCATCAAAGTGCTTTTTTTCGGTGGCATAAGAGAGCGCCTTGGCGTTGCTTCGACAATTATCGCGTTACCAACAGACGTGCTGACAGTGGCAGATTTGCGCGATCATTTGGCAGCGCAAGGAGATGGATGGCTGGCCTTGGCGCAAACCAAAAATCTACGCGCGGCGGTGAATCAAACGATGGCGGCGATGGATTTGGCAATCAGCGATGACGACGAAATCGCTTTTTTCCCGCCGGTGACGGGAGGCTAAATGTCGGTCAGTGTTCAAGAAATGGATTTTGACGCGGGCAAGGAAATCGCCGCGTTGTACGCCGGCGCACAAGACGTTGGCGCGGTGGCGAGTTTTGTGGGTGTGGTGCGTGGGCTGCACGAGATTTTTCCAGTTGCTGCTGATGACACGCCGTCGTCGCATTCACTCACGCTTGAGCACTATCCCGGTATGACCGAAGCCGCGTTGGAAGCGATCGTGGCGAAGGCAAACTCGCGTTGGAGTTTGCACAAGGTGCGCGTCATTCACCGTGTTGGAAAGTTGCAAATCGGCGAACAAATTGTCTTCGTCGGCGTAGCCGCCGCGCATCGCGGTGAAGCTTTCGCAGCCTGCGAATTCATCATGGATTATTTGAAAACCCAAGCGCCATTTTGGAAAAAAGAAACCGACGAGAACGGCACGCGCTGGGTTGATGCCAAGGACAGCGACGACAATGCAGCGGAGCGCTGGCAATGAAACGGATTTGGGATATTTCGCCAGCAGTCGATGCCAACGCCGCAGTATTCCCCGGCGACACGACCTATTCGCAGCAATTGCATTTTGCGTTGGGACCGAATTGTCCGGTGAATGTGAACGCGATTACGCTGTCGCCACACACTGGCGCGCATGCCGACGCGCCTATGCACTATGCGGCAGGCGGTGTGGCGGCGGGTGCACTTGATCTGGTGCCGTATCTCGGCGCGTGCCGCGTGATTCATTGCATAGATGTCGGCGCATTAATAAAACCGGAACACGTCACGCATGCGCTTGAAAACTTGCCACCGCGTGTGTTGGTTCGGACCACGAATTTCGCGCGACAGGACTGGAATAATTTCACTGCATTCGCTGCTGAAACGATTTCGCTACTCGCCATACGTGGGGTGGTATTGGTCGGCATCGACACACCAAGTGTTGACCCGGCCACCAGTCAAGGATTACCCTCGCATCAGATGTTGCTACAACATGATTTACGCGTGCTGGAAAATCTGGTTCTCGATGCGGTGGATGCTGGCGACTACGAACTAATTGCTCTGCCATTAAAATTGATGCAGGCTGATGCATCGCCAGTGCGTGCAGTCTTGAGGGAGCTCTAAACAATCACCATGAGCATTTTTGAAGTCAAAATTCCGCGACGGCGTGATTGCCAGCTTATGGATATGGCTGATCCATTGCGCATCCTGCGACATCAATTCGTCTTGCCACCTGATGCAATTTATCTTGATGGCAATTCTCTGGGTGTCTTGCCCAAGACTACGGCAGCAAGGGTTGCCGATGTAGTGACACGTGAGTGGGGCGAGGACCTGATTACTTCGTGGAACAAAAACGGCTGGTTTGAAATGCCACGCCGCATCGGCGACAAAATTGCGCAACTTATCGGTGCTGCTGCCGGTGAAGTCGTCGCCACCGATACCACCTCAATCAATCTCTACAAAGTGCTGTGCACAGCGATGACGATTGCAGCACAAACTTCAACAACGCGACGCGTGATTGTCAGCGAGCGTAGTAACTTTCCGACCGATTTGTACATCGCCCAAGCGTTGTGCGTCGAACGTGGTTTTCGCTTGCAATTGGTTGATCAAAAAGATTTAGCGACGGCGTTGAATAGCGATGTCGCGATCCTGATGCTCACCCACGTGAATTACCGCACCGGCTTCATGCATGACATGACGACGCTTACCGCCGCCGCGCATCAAGCAGGCGCTTTGGCGGTGTGGGATTTGGCGCACAGCGCCGGTGCGGTGCCAGTAGACCTGCATGCGGCACAAGCCGATTTCGCGGTGGGTTGTGGCTACAAATATCTCAACGGTGGTCCCGGGGCGCCGGCTTTTGTATGGGTGCATCCGCAGCATGCAGAGAAATTCTGGCAACCGCTGGCGGGCTGGTGGGGGCACGCTGCGCCATTTGCGTTCTCGCCCGAATACCAGCCAGCAGCGGGGATCACGCGCTTCCTGTGTGGCACGCAATCCATGCTCGGCATGGCGGCGCTGGAATGCGGTGTGGATACCGTGCTGTCGGCGCAAGCCCACGGCGGCATGGCAGCACTGAGGAAAAAATCCTTGGCCTTGAGCGATTTGTTTATTCAATTGGTTGAACACCGCTGTGGCGGATATGGGCTTGAGTTGGTCACCTCGCAGGAACACGAATTGCGGGGTTCGCAAGCAAGTTTTACGCATTCCAAAGGCGCTTACGCCATCATGCAAGCCTTGATCGCGCGCAAAGTCATCGGCGATTTTCGCGCCGGTGCAACGGGCGGTACGGTGGCCGACGGAGAAGATATTTTGCGCTTTGGTTTCACTCCGCTGTATCTGGGTTTTGATGAAGTTTGGCAGGCAGTGGAGCATTTGCGACAAGTGCTGGAAAGTGGCGAATGGAAAGCGGAAAAATTTATGCAGAAATTGGCAGTGACTTGAATGGCACAGGACAGCGCGTCAAGTGACGCGGTGACACCTAACAGCGTGTCACCAGCACCAACTGGCCAAAATCAAATGAGCTACGGCGATTACCTTCGCCTCGATGACGTTCTCAATGCACAGCAATGTCGCTCGCCCGATCACAACGAAATGTTGTTCATCATTCAGCATCAGACCAGCGAGTTGTGGATGAAATTGATGTTGCATGAACTGCGTGCGGCGATTGCGGCAGTGGCCAAAGATGAGTTGGCATCAGCATTCAAAATGCTGGCGCGGGTCAGCAAAATAATGGAGCAACTGGTGCATGCATGGGATGTGCTGGCGACCATGACACCACCCGAATACAGCGCGATTCGTCCCTATCTGGCAAGCTCCAGCGGCTTTCAAAGTTACCAATATCGTTGCATAGAATTTGCCTTGGGCAACAAAAATCCGGCGATGCTCAATCCTCACGCGCACCGCCCGGATTTGTATGCGCTGGTCGAAAAATCGCTGGCTGCTCCCTCGCTTTACGACGAAGCTTTGCGCTTGTTGGCACGTCGTGGCTTGGCGTTGAAATCGACCGACATCGAGCGCGACTGGCGCACGCCGTATGTCAGCAGTGCAAGCGTCGAAGCGGCGTGGCTGACGGTCTATCGCAATCCGCAACAGCACTGGGATTTATATCAACTCGGCGAAGAACTCACCGATCTGGAAGATGCGTTTCGCCTCTGGCGTTTCCGCCATGTCACCACCGTCGAGCGCGTCATCGGCTTCAAGCGCGGCACCGGCGGCACCGGCGGCGTGAGCTATTTGCGCAAGATGCTGGATGTGGTGTTGTTCCCCGAGATCTGGAAAATCCGCACGGATTTGTAAGGCACTTTAGTTTGGATATTGAGACAAGACCATGCGATCACGCGCCGTAGTGAAGACCAATAAATTGCTCGACAAGAGTACTGACTATTCCTCATGGCGCGTCCATGCGACCCAGCTGGACGCGATGGAAGGCATGGATGTTTGGAAGGCTGATGCGGTCTCACCGTTTTATGAATACGAGTTGATTCAACAACGCCTGGTCAATCTACGGACAGCACGTAAAGCCGGGGATTGGTCGCAGTTGATATTTAGTCTGCGTGAAGGTTTGCAGCGCAATCTGGGTAATCTGGCCAATCCCGAGTTGTATCGCCACACCCATGTCGGCACCAAGTATTTGATTGACGACTACACCACCGAAGTCGTGTCGCTGCTCAATTATTTGTGTGATCACGATATCCCCGAATTGCCCTACGCGCAAAAAATGCTGTTCTTCCGCCAGACCGGCCACAGCTACGGACGCTCGGCGCTGATGCTTTCGGGCGGCGCCAATATGGGCATGTTTCACATGGGGGTGATAAAGGCCCTGCGCGAGCACAAGCTATTGCCACGGGTGATTTCCGGGTCGAGTGCCGGTGCGGTGATGGCGTCCTTGCTCGGCACCCGTAAC
>JANYAW010000140.1 GCA_025361105.1 Rhodocyclaceae bacterium
CCGATTTTTTTCCAGTCCAGCAACACCGAAATGTTGCGCGATGAATCGGTACGCGCGGCTGCCCGTGCACACCAAGACGGGGTATTAGTGGAGCTCGAATTGTGGCAGAACCTGCCGCATGTTTTTCAAGCGCTGGCGAAATTGCCACAAGCCGATACAGCGCTGAAAAACATCGCTCGTTTTGTGTTGGCGCACACTGGTTGGTCAAACTAACGGTGTGTCACCAGCACCAACTGACGAAATGAAACCTGCGCTCACGGTCATTGCTGCCGTCGCTCGCAATGGCGTTATCGGTATCGAAAATCGTCTGCCGTTTCGCCTGCCGGAAGACCTCAAGCGTTTCAAAGCGCTGACCATGGGCCACGCCATCATCATGGGACGCAAAACCTGGGAATCCCTACCGCGTGCCCTGCCCGGCCGCCACAACATTGTCATCACCCGACAGACGAATTACCTCGCTGCTGGCGCAAGCGTGGTCAACAGCCTGGAGGCAGCGCTGGCGCTGGTTGGCGGCGCAGCTGCCTTCGTCATTGGCGGTGCCGAAATTTATGCGCTGGCGATGCCACAGGCAACGCAACTTGAGCTGACTGAAGTGGCTGCCGAAGTGGCCGGCGATGTGCATTTCCCGCGCGTTCAGCGCGATCTCTGGCAGGAGCAAAAGCGCGAGTCGCATACCGACACGGTGAGCAATCTCGCCTACGATTTTGTGACTTATCGACGCCATGCGCCGCGAGCGCCAGATAGTGCAGAACAGTAGTAATGCGAGCGTCTCATTCACGTTAAGCTGACCATTCTTCATTTCCCACTTTTCACGGAGCCCCGGTATGAGTACAGTTTCCCCTGATTCGCTTGGCCTGCAACGCTTCTACCATTGGGAGCAGAACGCCCCACAGCGGGTTTGCCTGACCCAGCCCACCGGCAATGGCGCGGTGCGCGACTACACCTGGGCAGAAGTGGCTGATCAAGTACGGCGGATGGCCGCCCACATCCAAAGCTTGGGCCTGGAACCTGGCGCACGCATCGCCATCATGTCGAAGAATTGCGCGCATTGGCTGATGTGCGACATGGCAATCTGGATGGCAGGATTTGTCTCTGTTCCGCTGTACCCGACATTGGCCGCCGACTCGGTGCGCCAGATACTCGAACACAGCGAATCGCGATTGTTGTTTGTTGGCAAGCTGGACGATTGGGAGACCATGAAAAATGGCGTGTCCAGTGCGCTGCCGTGCATTGCGTTGCCGCTCGCGCCGCCGACGAGTTTTCCGAAATGGGACGACATCACCGCAGCGACAGCGCCGCTTCAAAGTAGCCCCATTCGCGATGGTGACGAGCTTTGTACATTGATGTACACCTCGGGCACCACCGGCAATCCCAAAGGCGTGATGCACAGCTTTAACACCTTTGCCTGGGCCATCAATTCCGGCCTCAAGCGCATCGAAGTGAGTCACGACGCGCGCATGCTGTCCTATCTTCCGCTCTCCCACGTGGCCGAGCGACTGTTGGTGCAACACACCTGGCTGGCGCGCAGCGTACACGTGTTTTTTGCCGAGTCGCTGGACACCTTTACGCGCGATATGCAACGAGCGCGGCCCACACTGTTTTTCTCGGTGCCACGACTGTGGGTCAAATTCCAGCAAGGTGTACACGCCAAAATGCCGCCGCAGAAATTGCAGCGTATGTTGCGCCTGCCGATTATTGGCGGCATGGTGCGCAAGAAAGTGCTCAAGGCACTTGGCCTCGACGCCTGCACCTTCGCCGCTGGCGGTGCCGCACCAATGCCGCCGGCATTGCTCAATTGGTATGCCCAGCTTGGCTTGAATCTGATCGAGGTCTACGGCATGACCGAGAATTGCGGCGTCTCCCACGCCACGCTGCCGCGTCAGCCCAGGCCGGGTACGGTAGGGTTTCCCTATGACAGCACAGAATCGCGCATCGATCCGGCCACCGGCGAAGTGCAGATGCGTAGTGGCTGCGTCATGCTCGGCTATTACAAAGAGCCGGAACTGACGCGGCAAACCTTCACCGACGATGGCTGGTTGAAGACCGGCGACAAAGGCGCTCTGGATGACGCAGGTGCTTTGCGAATTACGGGACGAGTCAAGGATCTATTCAAAACCAGCAAAGGCAAATACGTCGCTCCTGCACCAATCGAAGACAAACTGGTGATGCACACGGCGGTCGAAGCCTGTATCG
>JANYAW010000157.1 GCA_025361105.1 Rhodocyclaceae bacterium
CAGACGAATGCCGCCATAACGAAATCGTAATAGCGGTAGGTACGTTGTGCGTTCATTTATTTGTGAGTTGGTGCTGGGCGTAGCGGGGAATTCGTGGCACACTGCGCCGCGCCCGCATAGCCGGATGGCTGTGCAAAGCCATCCGTGGAGACACGCCGTCAAACGACACAATCACGACACCGCCAACATGCGTTCCAGCGCGACTTTCGCCAACACCGCTTCGTGTTCGGGTACGGAAATTTGATTCACCACTTTGCCCTCGGCAAGATTCTCCAGCGTCCAGGCCAAGTGCTGAGGATCGATACGCTGCATGGTCGAGCACATGCAAATCGTGCTGGCCATGAACTGCACAATTTTGCCCTCGTGCTTTACTTCTTCGGCGAGACGATTGACCAAATTCAATTCCGTGCCGACCAGCCAGCGGGTGTTCGGCGGTGCGGCTTTGACCGTTTGCAAAATTGTTTCCGTGCTGCCGATGTAGTCAGATTGTTTGCAGACTTCAAAGCTGCATTCGGGATGTGAAATCACAATGCCGTCAGGGTATTGATTACGGAATTTGATGATGTCGCGCGGTTGAAACATCTGATGCACGGAACAATAGCCGTGCCACAAAATAATTTTTGCCTTGGTAATTTGCTCGCGGGTCAGGCCGCCAAGTTCCAAATCAGGATTCCAAATCACCATCTCGTCGAGCGGAATATTCATCTTGTATCCGCTCCAGCGACCCAAATGTTGATCGGGGAAAAACAATACTTTCTCGCGCTGCGCAAACGACCATTCGAGAATCTTGGTCGCATTCGACGAAGTGCAAACAATGCCGCCGTGTTCGCCGCAAAAAGCCTTCAGATCGGCCGCCGAATTGATGTAGGTCACCGGTGTGATTTTCTCATCCGGCTCCAGCACAGAACGCAGTTCGCGCCAGCAACGCTCGACCTTGGCAAGGTTGGCCATATCAGCCATTGAGCAGCCCGCCGCCAAATCCGGCAGGATGGAAATCTGCTCTGGCCGCGACAAAATATCAGCGACTTCCGCCATGAAATGTACGCCACAAAACACGATATTTTTTGCGTCGAAGGTCGATGCCAAACGTGAAAGTTTCAGCGAATCTCCGGTGATGTCAGCGTGTTGGTAAACGTCGGCGCGTTGATAGTGGTGACACAGCAGGACAACGTCCTTACCCAGCTTTTCACGCGCAACTCGAATACGTTCACCAGCATCGCGGTCGGCCAGCGCATTAAATCGGTCAAATGAAATTTTTGCTGTTTGCATGGTTCAATTTCAACGTGGCGAAACCACAAGGATGACGACGCGACAAGTATAGCTTTGCAGACCGAACGCGTTCGCTTGGTCGAATGCGTACAGACTATCCCTAGGTTAGTGCAAAGTAGTGTGTCGCCAATTCGCTGGTCTGCCACAGTCGATAAACCCAAATCCAACACAAATTTCATTCGCACACTAATGGTGCGAGTTTAATTTTTGTCGCCCATATTTGGTGCCATCATCATTTATTCTTTCGCCGCCACAAGCACCCAACGGCTGCGCGCCTTATGGCAAAATTCCGCTGTTCCACGTGGCAGGCTGTATCCGTGCTGATGTGTGCGGCGCTCATCGCGATTTGGTGCGGTGTGGATTCAATGCTGGCATGCAAGCTGCTATTTATTTTCGGTTAAGTTGAGAAACGTTCACTGCGCGTTTTCCAATTTTGCAATTCATCATTTTTTCTCAGGAGATTTTCCATGAAGGCTCAAGACGTTATCAAGATGGTTCAAGAGAAGGAGGTCAAGTTTGTCGACTTCCGTTTCACCGACACGCGCGGTAAAGAGCAGCACGTTGGTGTGCCGATTTCGGCCTTTGGTATGGAAAAATTTGAAGACGGCCACGCTTTCGATGGCTCGTCTATCGCTGGTTGGAAGGGCATTCAAGCTTCCGACATGCAATTGATGCCTGATCCTGCGACGGCTTACATTGATCCATTCATGGACGAAACGACCTTGGTATTAACCTGCGACGTCGTCGAACCGACTGACGGCAAAGGTTACGACCGCGACCCACGCTCCATCGCCAAGCGTGCTGAAGCCTATTTGAAGTCCTCCGGCATTGGCGATACGGCTTACTTTGGCCCTGAGCCGGAGTTTTTCATATTCGACTCGGTTGAGTGGAAGACCGACATGTCCGGCTCCTACGTCAAGATTAATTCCGAAGAAGGTGCCTGGTCGTCAGATCAAAAATTTGAAGGTGGCAATATTGGTCATCGTCCTGGTGTCAAAGGCGGCTATTTCCCGGTGCCGCCGGTTGATTCGCTGAACGACATTCGCGCGCAAATGTGCCTCGCGCTTGAGGCTTGTGGTGTGCCCGTTGAAGTGCATCATCATGAAGTCGCAACCGCCGGTCAATGTGAAATCGGCACCAAGTTCAGCTCACTGGTGCAACGCGCTGACTGGACGCAAATCCTCAAATACATTGTGCATAACGTGGCCCACAGCTACGGCAAAACAGCG
>JANYAW010000200.1 GCA_025361105.1 Rhodocyclaceae bacterium
GCGGAATCGAGCAGCCGTTTGAGAATGTCGTCGTCGGTCATTTGCGGCTCGTCTTTCAGCCACTGCCCGACCGGCTGATGCATCCGCAACTCAGCGCTCAGCGTGGTTTCCAAGCCGGCAATATCCCATTGCTCTTCTACGCTCTCCAAGGGCACATGCAAACGGAAATTGTCGTAAATCAAGCCCTGCCGCATGCCAGAAACTGTCTCGGAAATATCATCGGTGTCGAGCAATTCATTGCGCTGCTGATAAATCACGCGACGCTGATCGTTGGCCACATCATCGTATTCGAGCAACTGTTTTCGTATATCGAAATTGCGCTGTTCGACTTTGCGCTGAGCAGATTCCAAACTCCGACTCACCAGCGGATGTTCAATCGCTTCGCCCTCCGGCATCTTGAGGCGAACCATGATGGAATTCAGTCGGTCACCAGCAAAAATCTTCAGCAAGGGATCGTCCAACGCCAGATAAAACCGCGACGAACCGGCATCGCCCTGACGACCTGAACGGCCACGCAACTGGTTATCGATACGGCGTGATTCATGACGCTCTGAACCGACAATATGCAATCCACCAGCGGCCAAAACACGCTCGTGCACCGCTTTCCAATCAGCACGCAAGGCTGCTACACGACTGGTCTTGTCGGCATCCGACAAACTCGCATCGTCGCGAATCGCGTTGATTTCTTTTTCGATGTTGCCGCCGAGCACAATGTCAGTGCCGCGACCGGCCATGTTGGTCGCAATCGTAATCACCCCCGGCGCACCCGCCTGTGCCACGATCTCGGCTTCGCGCGCGTGCTGCTTGGCGTTGAGCACCTGATGGGTCAGCTTTTCACGGGTCAGCAATGCCGACAGCAATTCGGAATTTTCAATCGAGGTGGTGCCCACCAGTACCGGCTGACCACGTTCGTGACAATCGCGAATATCTAAAACGATGGCGGTGTGCTTCTCGGCTGCGGTACGATAAATTTGATCGTTCTCGTCTTTGCGCACCATCGGCTGGTTGGTCGGAATCACCACCGTTTCGAGGTTGTAGATGCTGTGAAATTCGTAAGCCTCAGTGTCCGCCGTGCCGGTCATGCCGCCCAGCTTGGTGTACATGCGGAAATAATTTTGGAAAGTAATCGAAGCCAGCGTTTGATTTTCCGACTGAATTTTCGCGCCTTCTTTTGCCTCCACCGCCTGGTGCAATCCGTCCGACCAACGCCGTCCGGTCATCAAGCGACCGGTGAATTCATCCACAATAATCACTTCGCCATCCTGCACCACATAATGCTGATCGCGGTGATACAAAGTGTGCGCACGTAGCGCCGCATAGACGTGGTGCATCAACAAAATATTGGCTGGTTCGTACAAACTACTACCTTCGGGCAGCATGCCCAGCCGCGCCAAAATTTCCTCGGCTTTTTCGTGGCCTTGTTCGGTCAACAAAACTTGATGCGATTTCAAATCTACGGCGTAATCACCCGACTCAGGATCGCCGTCTGATTTCACCAATTCACCTTCGGTAAGCAAAGGCGGCACGGCATTCATACGTACGTAAAGTTCGGTGTGATCTTCGGCCTGACCGGAAATAATCAGCGGTGTACGTGCTTCATCAATCAGGATGGAATCGACTTCGTCAATGATCGCAAAACCCAAGCCTCGCATCACCCGATCGGTCGGCGCATAGACCATGTTGTCGCGCAGATAATCAAAGCCGAATTCGTTGTTGGTACCATAAGTGATGTCAGCGGCATAGGCGACTTGTTTGTCGTCGTGCGGCATCTGCGAAAGATTCACACCGACCGTCAGACCAAGGAATTGATGCAGGCGCCCCATCCATTCCGCATCGCGTTTGGCAAGGTAATCATTGACCGTAATCACATGCACCGGCTTGCCGGAAATCGCGTTGAGATAGGACGGCAAGGTCGCCATCAAGGTCTTGCCCTCGCCGGTGCGCATTTCGGCAATCTTGCCGCTATGCAGCACCATGCCGCCGATCATTTGCACATCAAAGTGGCGCATGCCGAGTGCCCGCACTCCCGCTTCACGCACCACCGCGAATGCCTCGGGTAACAGCGCGTCGAGCGTTTCACCGGCGGCAAAGCGCTGGCGAAATTCTACCGTCTTGGCCTTCAAAGCCTCATCGGAGAGCGCCTGCGTGGCAGCTTCGAGCGCGTTGATGCGCTGAACGTTTTGGGAATATTGTTTAATCAGGCGGTCATTGCGACTGCCAAAAATCTTCTTGAGTAGGCCAGAAATCATTGCGCGCGCCGCCAAAGGCAGCCGGTAAAGTGACAATCCGTAATTTTATCATGCAGGCCATTGTGTAATGGCTCGGCGAGGAAGATTGCGTGGGGAATCATCCATGCAGTAGGGGGTATCAACCGGGCATGTCGAAAAACTGGCCGCATAATGCGTAGCCACGGGGGAACATCATGAAACTCTTGCGCTACGGCCCGATTGGTCAAGAACTACCGGGCATGCTCGATGTGTCCGGACAAATCCGCTCACTGCTTGGCATCCTGCCGCAAATCGACAGTTATGCGGTGGCACCGGGTGAGCTCGCCAAACTGCGCAAGATCAAACCTGAGTCATTGCCATTGGTGAAAGGCCAGCCGCGTTTGGGCGTACCCTTCATCGGCATCGGCAAGTTCATCGGTGTCGGCTTGAACTATGCTGATCATGCGGCCGAAGCCCGTCTGCCGATTCCCGCCGAGCCGATTTTGTTCAGCAAAGCAACGACCTGCCTGAGCGGGCCGAACGACCCGGTCATCATGCCCAAGGGCGCGAGCAAACTTGATTGGGAAGTCGAGTTGGGCATCGTCATCGGCAGCAAAGCGCAATATGTTGATGAGGCGAATGCGCTCGACTTTGTGGCGGGCTATTGCGTGGTGAACGATATCTCCGAACGCAATTTTCAGATGGAGCGTGGCAGCCAGTGGGATCGCGGCAAAGGTTGCGACACCTTCGGGCCGGTCGGGCCTTATCTGGTCACTAGCGACGAGATACGCAACCCGCAAGCGCTGGAAATGTGGCTGGATGTGAACGGACAAAATCGCCAGCAGGGCAACACCAAAACCATGGTCTTTGGCTGCGCGCATCTGGTCAGCTACATCAGCCGATTCATGACCCTGCTGCCCGGTGACATCATCACCACCGGCACGCCACCGGGTGTCGGCATGGGCATGAAGCCACCGAAGTTTCTCAGGGTGGGTGATGTGATGACACTGGGCATACAAGGTCTGGGGCAACAGCGGCAAACAGTGGTGGCTTACGGCACTGCATGCGTTTTCCGTGCATAGTTCAGCTTCGGGTGAAGCGGATGATGTCAGCTTGGCACCGATGCAAAGAGGGGAGAGTGCACGTGATTTCGCCCAGTAGTAGATTGCCGAAAATCTTACTGGCCATGCTGGCCGGACTGCTATCGCTTTGGGTCGCCAGCTTCGCCATGGCTGCGCAAGATTCGGCGGAGCGAATTCTCGATGCCAGCCGAGTTGATCAGTCAGCCGTGCCACTGACCGAATACACCGCGGTACTGGAAGACGCTTCCTTAAACCTGAGGCTGGCCGACGTACAAAAACCCGAGGTCGCTGCCCGCTTCAATTGGGATTCATCCGCTGCGGAAGCTTTCAGTTTCGGTTTCACCCGATCGGCCTACTGGCTGCGCGTGCATTTGCGCAATAGCAGCGACCTCCCGATTGAGCGGATGCTGGAAATTGCCAACGCCCGTCTTTCGACGGTTCAGTTTCATCAAGCCCTCGCCAATGGGGCGGATCAGTCGGTAGTCACCGGTGCGGTGACACCCTTTGCGACCCGTCCTTATGCAAACCGGTTTTTTATTTTCCCGCTGAGCTTGCCGGCACACTCCGACCAGGTGTATTACCTGCGCTTTGAATCCGTCGGACCCTTATTGATTCCCGCCAGATTGTGGACACCCCAGGCTTATCACGCCCACGAGCGTAGCGACTATCTCGCTCAGGCCTGGTATTTCGGCATGGCGACGGCGATGGTTCTGTTCAACCTGTTACTGTTCTTCGCGCTACGCGATGTGCTCTATCTGCTGTATGTCAATTTCGTCACTTGTACCACGCTAACCCTTGCGGCACAAAATGGCCTGGCCAAGGAGTTTCTGTGGCCTGATGCGGCGCTCTGGTCAGACACCGCTGTCCCGGTTGGCTTCTCAATGACGCTGTTGACCCTGCTGTTTTTTATGCGGCACATGCTCGATACCAGAATCGTCGTGCCGCGACTTGATCGATTGATCCAGGCGCTTATCGCGATCTTTCTGCTCTCCCTGATTGCCTTCGCCGTGGCGCTCCCGCTGTTCGCCAAAACTGCCGTACAGCTCAATCTTGTCACCGCCTTGCTGACCATTGCTATCGGTCTGGCTTGCGCCTTCAAGAGCCAGCGTAGCGCCTGGTTCTTTGTCGCAGCCTTTGCCGCCTTGATGCTGGGCGGCGTGCTGACCGCGCTGAGATCCTTCGGGTTCTTACCGACCAATTTCCTCACTGTCAATGGATTGCAGTTCGGTTCGGCACTCGAAATGATATTGCTGGCGCTGGCGATGGCTGATCGCTTTGATGCCCTACGCAAGGAAAAAGCCAGCGCACAAAGCAAGGCGCTGGAAGCGCAACTCGAGACCTTGCAGGCGGAACAACGCGTGATCGAAACCCTACGCTGGTCCGAACGTGTGCTTGAAGATCGCGTCAGCGAACGCACCGCAGAACTGTCTGCCACGGTTGATCGATTGAAGCAGACGCAACATGATCTGGTCCAAGCCGAGAAACTGGCGTCGCTTGGCGCGCTGGTGGCGGGGGTGGCGCATGAACTCAATACCCCTATCGGTATCGCACTGACCACGGCCTCGACGCTGGAAGACAACGCCAAGGATTTTCAGCGCACGGTGGAGGACGGCAGCGTGAAGCGCTCCAGTCTGGATTTTTTCGTACAAAAGAGCGTCGATATGGGCGCATTGCTGGTGCGCTCCTGCCATCGTGCCGCCGACCTGATCAGCAGTTTCAAACAGGTTGCAGTCGACCAGACTTCGGAGCAGCAACGCCAGTTTGATCTGCGGTCGCTGGTCGAGGACAACGTCGTTTCGCTGCGGCCAAGCTTCAAGCAACCGGTAATGAACATCGAGATTGAAGTGCCGAACGGCATCAACTGCAACAGTTATCCAGGACCATTGGGTCAGGTGTTGGTAAATCTCATCCAGAATGCCGACCTGCATGCCTTCGCCCCGGATGAACAAGGGACGCTGCGTATTACCGCCAGCGTGGTGGCCGACATGGTCGAATTAATCATCACCGACAACGGCAAGGGCATGGATGAAGAAACCGCAGCGCGTATCTTCGAACCCTTCTTCACTACTCGCCTGGGTCAGGGTGGTTCCGGTCTGGGTCTGGCAATCTGTCGCAACATCGTGAAAGGCGTGCTTGGCGGAAGCTTGCTGGCGACTTCTGCGCCGGGTGCTGGTTCACGTTTCGTGGTGAGTTTTCCGATAACTGCCTCACCCCGCTAAAGCCTGTCATTGCGCGTCAGAAATATTTCTTGTAAATGACGGCGTGCTACCAGCACCAACTGGCACGCTGCATGCAGAAACCGTGGTACGTCCCTGAGGTTTCCTATTCACCTGCGAGTGTGACGTTGTAAAACCCAAGCATATCTGATGAGCCAACCAATATTTTTTGAAGACCATAGACATGAATTAATCCTTCTCTCGCCAGTTCAATCAGTGGGCTAGATGAGATTGTCTTGGCGCCAGTAATATCGAAATCAACGGTCAGCCCCATTAATGGCCACAAGGACGCGACGTAAGAACAATGTTCCTCATCTTCTCCGAAAGGTGGCAGACTCGAACACACTACCCCACATAAGTGCCCCTGGTCGTTAAAGACTGGACCTCCGCTCATCCCGCCGTCAAATCGAGCGTTGACCCGATAGCAGGGAAAATTTAAGCGAAAGCTGTCCCGCCTTAGGTTGTGAATTTCGCGCACCTCGCCAACAGATGCCGCTTTTCCCGTATTGATTTCATAGTGATTACTCCCTACTTCGTTTACTGTGATCCGACCTTCTGCCTTATGGTGGCCAAACGCCGAAACCCTGCTCCCAATTGGAGGAGGTGCTAATTCGAGACCAACTGAATGTACGATGGTTTGATCGCCAGCAGTGTCGTTGTAGGGGTGAGTTTGAAAAATCGCCAGA
>JANYAW010000209.1 GCA_025361105.1 Rhodocyclaceae bacterium
GCGCTCGAACATTTGCATCAGCACGATGCCGAGCATGTGGTGTATCACAACCCCAAACCGCACCAAGGCGGGCCAAAGGAGTTGGTGCTCACGCCACTGGAACTGATCGACAAAATCGCCGCACTCATCCCGCCACCGCGCACGCATCGACATCGCTACTACGGCGTGCTCGCACCCAATGCGCCGATGCGGGCGGCGGTGACGGCACTCGCGCCAATGATCACCATGGCTGTCATTCCAGCAGCGCCGGTCGCCGGTATCCATGCCGATGCCGACGCGAGCGCCGCACCCGAATCAAAGTCTCGCGCGGCTCCCCGCTACCTGTGGGCGATGCTGCTGGCGCGCATCTATGAAGCCTTCCCGCTGAACTGCCCAATTTGCCACAACCCAATGCGCATCATCGCCTTCATCAACGACACGACCACGCTGCACAAGATTCTCAATCACATCGGCGAATCTACCCAGCCGCCCAAAATCGCGCAAGCACGCGAGCCACCACTGTGGGAAGCGGCCAGCGCTGCGCAGCGAGCAGCGGAAGCCTTTGGTGAATCCGGGCAAGCTCAGTGGGATTTGCCCACACTGTCACAGAATGGCGCACTACGCTGTCTAGCGAAAATTCTCGGTGACGGGTTCAGCGCCGGGGATTTTTTTTGTCTCAGTTTTGTCAGTTGGTGCTGGTGGCACGCCGCTAACCAAACAATGGGTCACCGATATACTTCGCGACGATGCGCCACTTTCACGATCTCAATAGTCAGCGTGCTCCCCGATATGGAGTACACCAATCGATAATCACCGGAACGAATACGCCATGTATTTTCTGCGCCTGCGAGCTTCACGGCGCCTTGAGGCCGTTGGTCGAGCGCAAGCGCGTCGGCCAGCGCAACGATTCTGACAAGCACATCGCGGGGCAGTTTCCTAAGTTCTCGTTCCGCTGATGTCCGCCAAGTGACTTCAAATAAGGCCATCTGCCTTCAGTCTGGCCATCACGTCGGCATGCGCAGTAACAGGTTCTGTGCGTCGCTCAGCGACGGCGGCGAGATCGCTCAAATCCTCAAGCAAAGTCTCGTATTCCTCGACTGGCAAAATAACGGACGTGCGTAGCCCCTGACCATTCACGACGAACTGCGGGTGAAAAACGGCAACTTCAGACATGGCACATTGCTCCATAGGTAGTTTGATGACACCTGCGAAAGTCTAGCCTTTAGGCACACAACCATCAAGCTTCAATGTTAAGCGCGCCGACGCCGTTAAAGTCACCCTCGGCCCCAAGGGTCGCAACGCGATTCTGGACAATCCTTTTGTGCTGTTGCATGACAAAAAGATTTCCAACATCCGTGACCTGCTGCCGGTACTCGAGCAAGTCGCCAAAGCTGGTCGTCCGCTGCTGATCATCGCTGAAGATGTCGATGGCGAAGCGCTGGCGACCCTGGTGGTTAACAACATCCGCGGCATTCTGAAGACCGTCGCCGTCAAGGCACCGGGCTTTGGCGATCGTCGCAAAGCCATGCTGGAAGATATCGCCATCCTGACCGGCGGCACGGTGATTGCTGAAGAAGTTGGCCTGACGCTGGAAAAAGCGGTGCTCAAGGATTTGGGTCAAGCCAAGCGCGCCGAAGTCTCGAAAGAGAACACCACGCTGATCGACGGCGCCGGTTCGGAAGATGCGATCAAAGGCCGCGTGACGCAAGTTCGTGCCCAGATCGAAGAAGCCACCAGCGACTACGACAAAGAGAAGTTGCAAGAGCGCGTGGCCAAACTGGCCGGCGGTGTTGCCCTGATCAAAGTCGGCGCGGCGACCGAAATGGAAATGAAAGAAAAGAAAGCCCGCGTGGAAGACGCATTGCATGCAACCCGTGCAGCGGTCGAAGAAGGCATCGTGGCCGGCGGCGGCGTTGCGCTGTTGCGTGCCCGCGCTGCGATCAAAATCAAAGGCGACAACCACGAGCAAGATGCCGGCATCAAGATTGTGCTGCGCGCGCTTGAGCAACCGCTGCGCGAAATCGC
>JANYAW010000297.1 GCA_025361105.1 Rhodocyclaceae bacterium
GTACTCGATGTGATGGTCGAACTGGCTCACGAAGGCATGACCATGATGTGCGTCACTCACGAAATGGGCTTCGCCCGCAAAGTCGCCAACCGCGTCATCTTCATGGATCAAGGCCACATCATCGAAGATGCCACCAAGGAAGATTTCTTCGGCACGCCACGTGGCGAGCGCGCACAGCAGTTCTTGTCGAAAATCCTCTCGCACTAATCATTGCCCTCAGGGCAGGCAAAAAAAACCCAGCACCGCAGTGCTGGGTAAATCCGATCATTGAAGATCGGAGGAGGAGACAACGAAGCAAGTCTAGTGAGGTTTGTCACGCTTGCTTAGGTGTCGCGCTCTAATCTTGCTGATTTGCCAGTTGGTGCTGGTGACACGCCGTCAAGCAGCTTCATAAGCCCGCATCCTCCCCCACGCCACGGCGCGTTGCTTCAATCACAGCGCGCGTCAAACTGGGTGATAGCAATTCTAAAAATTCATAGTCAAACCCGCGCAGCCACATGTCACGGCGGAAGCCGACGCGGGTGGTGTTAACTTCAAACAGGTGGGCAGCGGCGACGGCAGCTAGTGCAACATCGCGTAGCGGGTCGAAAGCCATTTCAGCGATGATGCCAACGCCCAGGCCCAGCTCGACATAGGTTTTTATGACATCCGAATCGATGGCGGTGAGCACGATATTGGGTGTGAGGTCGTTGCGGGCGAAAGCGCGATCCAAGTGGGAGCGACCGGCAATCATTGCGTCGTAAGTGACGAGCGGGAACTTGGCCAGCGCTTGCATGGTGAGCGCGCCTTTTTTCAACAAGGCATGCCCCTTGGGCACGACGACTAGATGTGACCATTGATAGCAGGGCAAGGCCAGTAAGTCGGGGCACTGGGCTAAGGCTTCGGTGGCGACGCCTATGTCGGCGGTACCGTTTTGTAGCCATTCGACGACTTGGCTCGGACTGCCTTGCTGCACATGCAATCGGATATTCGGTCGCAATTTCATGAAGCCTTGAATCGCGCGCGGTAGCGCATAGCGCGCTTGCGTGTGGGTCGTTGCGATAGTGAGCAAGCCATCGGCTTCACTAGCGTAGTCATTGCCAATGCGCTTTAGATTGTCGACTTCGCGCAATATGCGGCGTGCCGCGTCAAGCACCATTCGTCCCGCTGGCGTCACCGCCGTCAAACGTTTACCGTGGCGCTCAAACACGGTCAGGCCAAGCTCGTCTTCGAGCAGACGGATCTGTTTCGAGATGCCCGGTTGCGCAGTAAATAGGACCTTGGCCGCTTCGGAAACGTTCAGCGCTTGCACGTCCACTTCAACCAGAAATTTCAATTGCTGTAGCTTCATTCAGCAATGATAGGCCATTTGGTTCTAATTACATATCCAAAAAGTTCTTTTTCGGCCTATGTAACACCAGTATCATTCGCCCCATCATGGAATTCACCTTTGTCCCCGCGCTGTCTTTTTCCGGCTTTCTGGTCGGCGTTTTGGTTGGCCTCACCGGTGTCGGTGGCGGCTCGCTGATGACGCCGCTGCTGGTCATGCTTTTCGGCATCGCGCCGGCGACTGCCGTAGGCACCGATTTGCTCTACGCAGCGATAACCAAGGGTAGCGGAACGCTGGTGCATCACCAGCACGACAATATCGATTGGCGCATTGTTGGCCGCTTGGCGCTCGGTAGTCTGCCCGCCACTGCATTGACGCTCTACATCTTGTCATTGCTTGGTATTGATAAGCACGACACCTCACACTTGATTACCGGCGGACTCGGGATTGCTTTGCTGCTGACCGCTGGCTCTATTGTCTTTCGGCAGCGCCTACTGGCGTTTGCGAAGCAGCGTGCAGGGGTGCAGGCGATACAGCGTAGCGATCAACACACCGCGCTGACCACCGTAATTTTCGGCGCGGTTTTGGGCGTGATGGTATCAATTACTTCGGTCGGCGCAGGCGCACTTGGTGTGACAGTCTTGGTTTTCCTCTACCCGCATTTGCCGATGCGCCGCATCGTCGGTTCGGATATTGCTCACGCAGTGCCGCTGACACTGATTGCCGGATTGGGTCATTGGTGGCTGGGGACGGTAGATGTGCCCTTGCTTTTGAATCTGCTCATCGGCTCTTTGCCTGGAATTGTGCTCGGCAGTTATTTCACTTCGCGTGTGCCCGAACGCGGCCTGCGCTCACTCTTGGCCACAGTACTGGTGTTGGTCGGCGGCAAACTGATTTTCGCCTGAGAACAAATAGGACATCACGCATGTATCGCTACGACCGCCACGATCACGCTATTGTTCAGGCTCGCGTTGCGCAGTTTCGCGACCAATCGGCGCGGCATCAACGCGGTGAATTGAGCGACGACGAATTTCGTCCCCTGCGCCTGCAAAACGGCTTGTACATCCAGCGCCATGCACCCATGCTGCGCGTCGCGATTCCCTACGGCATGCTGTCGAGTACGCAAATGCGCCGCCTCGCGCACATCACGCGCACCTATGATCGCGGCTACGGTCACTTCACTACGCGGCAAAACTTGCAGATCAATTGGCCGACGCTAGAGTCGGCACCGGACATATTGGCGGAACTGGCCGAAGTGGAGATGCACGCGATACAAACTTCCGGCAATTGCATACGCAACATCACCACTGACCACTTTGCCGGTATGGCAGCAGACGAGATTGCTGATCCGCGTCCGTGGGCGGAAATCCTGCGACAGTGGTCGACCTTTCATCCGGAGTTCGCCTACCTACCGCGCAAATTCAAAATCGCCGTGAGCGGCACCAAGCAAGATCGTGCGGCAATTCTGGTGCATGACATTGGTTTGCAATTGGTCATCAATGAATCTGGCGAAACCGGTTTCACCGTCTTTGTTGGTGGTGGATTAGGGCGCACGCCGCTGATCGGGAAAAAAATCCGCGACTTCTTGCCGTGGCAGCATCTGTTGACTTATTGCGAAGCGATTTTGCGCGTGTACAACCGCCTTGGTCGCCGCGACAATTTGTACAAGGCGCGCATCAAAATTTTGGTCAAAGCGTTGGGTTCTGAGGAATTCGGTCGTCAAGTTGAAAACGAATGGGCTCATCTGAAAGACAGCCCCACTACGCTGACCGAAGCCGAAGTCACGCGGGTCGCGACCCAATTTTCCGCCCCCGATTACGCCGCACTACCGACTATGGACGCGGCACACAATTCCAAGCTGGCTGAAGACAAGGCTTTCGCGCGCTGGGTTCAACGCAATGTACATACGCATCGCATCGCGGGATATACGGCAGTAACTTTGTCGCTAAAAACACCAGGGCTGCCGCCAGGCGATGCAACAGATGCACAAATGGATGCTGTTGCTGACCTCGCTGACACTTATAGTTTTGGCGAGATACGGGTTTCACACGAACAAAATCTGGTGCTCGCCGATGTGCGGCAAAGCGATTTGTATGCGCTCTGGCAAGCGGCGCGCGTGATACGTATGGCCAGCCCGACCATAGGGTTGCTGACCGACATGATTGTATGTCCTGGTGGTGATTTTTGCTCTTTGGCCAACGCCAAATCATTGCCCATCGCCGCCGCAATACAAGCGCGATTCGATGAGCTTGATTATCTGCATGACATCGGCGACTTAAGTCTGAACATCTCCGGCTGCATGAATTCCTGTGGTCACCATCATCTCGCCGGAATCGGCATTCTTGGCGTTGATAAGAACGGAGCCGAGTGGTATCAAATCACTATCGGCGGACGGCAAGGTATTGCTGCACACATTGGCGATGTGATTGGTAAGTCATTTGCCGCACAAGACGTGCCCGATGTAATTGAAAAACTGATAGCGACTTACATCGCTGAACGTCTTGAAGCGGAGCCATTTGCCGACACCGTACAACGCATAGGCTTGCAGCCGTTCCGTGATCGCGCCTATAGCAAGTCGACACACAAAGCTGAGCTGGAGGCGGAAAGTGTCTGAGATCAATTCCCTTCAACTCATTCGTGATCGGCGTTTGGTCGCCGACGAATGGGAGGTTGTTCAATCAGACGGCGTGTCGTCAGCACCAACTGACGCGGCGGCGGGGTTGAGCTTGCTGCCACTTTCAATTTGGCTGGAGCGAAGATCTGAACTACTTGCAGAAAAGGCGGCAGCCGGCATACGCATTGGTGTGTGGTTGGCGCCAACTGACGAACCTTCATTGCTCGCGAAGGATTTGGCTATGCTTGACCTCATCGCCGTGCACTTCCCAAAATTCGCTGACGGTCGTGGTTATTCGACAGCTAGTTTGTTGCGCCTAAGGTATGGCTACACCGGCGAGCTGCGCGCCTTTGGTGATGTCGGCCGCGATCAACTTTTCTATCTGGCGCGCGTTGGTTTCGACTCGTTCTTGATTTCGGAGGGTCGTGATGCCGCAGCTGCATTGTGTTCGTTTGATGATTTTTCCGAGGTGTATCAAAGTGCCACCGACCAATCATTGCCGCTGTTTCGTCGGCGCGCGGCTTAGAGAATGCGATGAGTTCAAGCGTAGTTCAAATCGATGAAAAAGTCGCAGCGGTGGTGGACGAATTGCGCGCAGCAGTCGATCATTTTGCCCCCGTAGTTTTTGCCAGCAGCATGGGTGCGGAAGATATGGTGCTCATGGACATCATTTATCGATACAACATCGACGTAGATATTTTCTCCATAGACACCGGGCGATTACCGGCTGAGACCTACGCATTAATGGCTGCCGCTGCTACTCACTACGGTCGTCGCAGTGTTATCTATATGCCGCAGGCCGAATCGGTGGAGATATTTGTCGGCGCATATGGAATCAATGGATTCTTTGATTCCATCGACGTGCGCAAGGCCTGTTGTCATGCACGCAAAGTCGAACCACTACGGCGCGCGCTGGCTGGCAAGCGCGCATGGGTGACTGGTTTACGATCAAGTCAATCAAGCACGCGCGAGGCCGTGGTGATCAGTGCCTTTGATGACAACAATGGCTTGCAAAAAATCAATCCATTGGCGCTGTGGAGTGATACTGAAGTTTGGGAATACATTCATGCCAATGGCGTGCCTTACAACGCCCTGCACGATCAAGGCTTCCCGAGTATCGGCTGCGCGCCGTGCACTCGCGCGATACAGCCCGGAGAAGATATTCGCGCTGGCCGTTGGTGGTGGGAGAATCCAGAAACTAAAGAGTGCGGCCTGCACATGGTCGATGGTCGTTTGCAACGTATCAAAGTGGAAACTGTTTAATGAGTTCAGCAGAACAAAACTATCGGGGGCGCCGGACACTGTCACATCTGGATTGGCTGGAATCCGAGTCAATTCACATCCTGCGCGAGGTAGCTGGTCAGTGCGCGAATCCGGCTTTGCTTTTTTCTGGCGGCAAAGATTCAATTTGCTTACTGCGCTTGGCCGAGAAAGCCTTTCGACCAGGAAAGTTTCCGTTCCCGCTGCTGCATATCGATACTGGCCACAACTATCGCGAAGTCACCGATTTCCGCGACTCTCGTGCCGCCGAACTCGGTGAACGTTTAATCGTTCGCAATGTGGAAGATTCGATGGCCAAAGGCACCGTGGTGTTGAAAACAGTGGGCGAATCACGTAACAAATATCAATCGATTACACTGCTCGAAGCAATTGCAGAGTTTGGTTTCGATTGCTGCATCGGTGGTGCGCGCCGTGATGAAGAAAAGGCGCGTGCGAAAGAAAGAATTTTTTCCTTCCGCGATGACTTTGGACAATGGAACCCGAAAGATCAACGCCCCGAGGTTTGGGATATTTACAACGCACGGGTGCACAAGGGCGAGAACATTCGTGCTTTTCCGATTTCAAACTGGACTGAACTCGATGTCTGGCAATACATTCAGCGCGAGCAACTTGCGCTACCTTCAATCTATTTTGCACATACACGACCGGTAATCCGCAAAGGTGGATTGTTGCAACCGGTGACAGCGCTTACTCCCGCGCAAGCTGGTGATGTGGTGGAGGAGATGATGGTGCGTTATAGGACGGTGGGCGACATTACCTGCACTGCGCCTGTCGAATCGAATGCGACCTCGCTGGCCATGATTATTGAAGAAACCGCTACTGCCACAGTGACCGAGCGTGGCGCCACACGACTCGACGATCAAACCTCCGAAGCATCAATGGAGCAGCGCAAAAAGGAAGGCTATTTCTAATGAGCGCCCTTGAACACATCCCTGATATCGATAACGGCTTGTTGCGGTTTATCACCTGCGGCAGCGTCGATGATGGAAAAAGCACGCTGATCGGTCGCCTGTTGTGGGACACACGGACGATATTGGCGGACACGCTCCATGCAATTGAGAAGACGTCGCTCAAGCGTGGCAATGCGGAAATCGATCTATCGCTTATCACCGATGGCCTGCAAGCCGAGCGTGAGCAAGGCATCACGATAGATGTCGCATACCGCTACTTTTCGACCGGGCGACGCAAATACATTATCGGCGACTCGCCTGGCCATGAGCAGTACACGCGCAACATGGTGACTGCCGCATCGACCGCAAATCTTGCCGTCATTTTGATTGATGCGCGTAAAGGTATGCTGACGCAAACACGCCGCCATAGTTTCTTGACCAAGTTGCTGGGCGTGCCAAACATTGTGGTCGCAGTTAACAAGATGGATTTGGTTGATTACGACCAAGCGATCTTCAATAATATCTGCGCCGAATATCGAAAATTCGCGGCGCAAATTGAACTGGGTGAGGTTCGCTTTATTCCAATGTCTGCGCTCACTGGCGAAATGCTGGTTGACCGTGGTGACAAGCTGCAATGGTATGCCGGACCGACTTTGTTGGAGCTTCTGGAAGCCACGCCATCGGCGCATTCGGAACGTGATGAACGATTTCGATTTCCAGTGCAATATGTCTGCCGACCTTTGCGTGCTGATCGTCCCGAGTTGCATGACTATCGTGGCTTTATGGGTCGCATTGAATCCGGTTCCATCAGTGTTGGTGACGAGGTTATGGTTCTGCCATCGGAGCGTCGCTCACGGGTTCGCGATATCCAGTTGGGTGAGGTTTCAATGGCATCTGCCGGTGCCGAACAGTCGGTAACGCTGCTACTGGAAGATGAGATTGATATTTCGCGCGGCGACATGATAGTCAAACCTCATCAGTTGGTGCTGGTGACACGCCGTGTCGAGGCTATGCTTTGCTGGTTCTCGGAAACCGCGCTTGATCCACGGCGGAAATACATCCTGCGCCACACCACGCGTGAAGCGCGCGCATTAATTGATGCAATTGAGTATCGGGTGGATGTCAACAGTCTGGAACACCATTCGGCCGACGGTTTGGCGATGAACGATATTGCAAAGATCAGCCTGCGTCTCGCTCAGCCGATCTGCGCGGACAGCTACGCCAGTAATCGTGCCACAGGGAACTTCATTTTGGTCGACGAGACGACCAACAATACTGTCGCTGCCGGAATGATTCTTTAACGGTTAGGCAATAGTTCGGTGACTCTGCGGTTTGCCGCAACGACCAATGAAAAAGCCAGACTTGCTCTGGCTTTTTTGTTTTTACAACGCGCTGCGTTAGTGCCTTAGTCGCGTTTGCAATTGGTCGACCTTAGGCGGCAGCCTCTGCCCCAGCGTCGTCAGGACGATCCATCAATTCAACATAGGCCATAGGCGCATTGTCACCGTCTCGGAAGCCCATTTTTAAAATCCGCAGATAACCGCCATTACGCGTTGCGTAACGCGGGCCAAGCGTCTCAAATAGCTTGCCAGCGATCTCACGATCACGCAAGCGATCGAACGCCAGACGGCGATTCGCGAGAGTCGGTGTTTTGCCGATGGTTATCAAAGGCTCAACTACGCGGCGCAATTCTTTTGCTTTTGGCAAAGTAGTCTTGATTGCCTCATGTTTGAGCAATGAAACTGCCATGTTGCGCAGCATCGCCAAACGATGTGACGACGTGCGATTTAGTTTCCGTAATCCGTTTCCGTGACGCATTTTACTATCCTCGTTTTGTGCGGTCGCCGCGCAATGCAAACAACCGGTTAATGGTTATACGAGTTCGAGCGAGTTGTACAAAAATTTACTGGCCCAGCTTCTCAAGGCCGACTGGCGGCCAACTTTCAAGTTTCATACCCAAGGTCAAGCCGCGTGATGCCAGCACTTCCTTAATTTCGTTTAGCGATTTGCGACCCAGATTGGGTGTCTTCAGCAACTCCGTTTCAGTGCGCTGTATAAGATCGCCAATGTAATAAATATTTTCAGCTTTCAAGCAGTTCGCTGAGCGAACAGTGAGTTCCAAATCATCCACCGGACGCACCAAAATCGGGTCAACCGGCGTTGGGCCTTTGGCGTCACCGCTTGCGCTCAATGGCGTGCCTTCGAGATCCGCAAAGGCGGTTAGTTGTTCCATCAGAATGCGCGCAGCACGCCGTACCGCTTCTTCAGGGTTATCAATAGCACCATTGGTTTCAATATCCAAAACCAATTTATCCAGATCGGTACGCTGCTCAACACGCGCGCTCTCCACATGGTAGCTGACGCGACGCACTGGACTGAAAGAGGCATCAAGCATGATTTGACCAATCACGCGGTTCTCTTTTGCAATTTCGCGCTGATTGGCCGGCACATAGCCACGGCCTGACTCGACGCGAATTTGCATACTGAGTTTGCCACCTGCTGACAGGTGAGCAATGACGTGATCCGGATTGACAATTTCCACATCATGCGAAGCTTCAATGTCAGCCGCTGTGACAAGACCTTCGCCAGACTTGGTCAGGTTCAGAACTGCTTCGCGGCGGTTGTGGAGCTTGAGTACCACGCCTTTGAGATTCAGCAGAATATCAACAACGTCTTCGCGCACTCCCTCAAGAGTTGAATACTCGTGCAACACACCCTCGATCGATACTTCTGTCGGCGCCGCACCTTCCATGGACGACAACAGAATGCGACGCAATGCATTGCCCAGCGTATGGCCATAACCGCGCTCGAATGGCTCCATCACAACGCGGGCGTGAAGCGGGGAAAGCTGTTGAACGTCAATACTGCGAGGTTTCAAAAGTGTTTGCACGGCGTTCCTTCAAAAGGGATACGTCCATCATCCAAATTGGACAATGGACATCAATCAATTATTAGCGTGAATAAAGTTCGACTACCAGGCCTTCGTTGATCGTTGGCGGCAACTCTTCACGGCCAGGGTAGGCCTTGAAAGTTCCCTTTGCAGCCTTCACGTCAACTTCCAACCATTCCGGGAAACCGCGCGATTCCGCGGCAACAAGCGCTGCTTTGGTGCGCAAATGGCCACGAGCGGCTTCAGTCAGTTGAACCACATCACCCGGACGAACCAGATACGAAGGGATATTGACGCGTTTGCCATTAACCAGAACGCCATTGTGACGAACGATTTGTCGCGACTCGGCACGAGAAACACCGAAGCCCATGCGATAGGCGACGGAATCTAAGCGGCCTTCAAGCAATTGCAACAAGTTCTCACCAGTCTGGCCTTTACGCTGACCGGCTTCTGCGAAGGTGCGACGGAACTGGCGCTCAAGAACCCCATAAATACGGCGAATTTTTTGCTTCTCACGCAATTGCTGGCCATAACCCGACAGGCGTTGACCTGATTTCTGACCGTGCTGGCCAGGCGCATACGCTCGACGCTCGACAGAGCATTTATCAGTAAAACACTTTTCGCCTTTGAGAAATAATTTCTCCCCCTCACGGCGGCACTTGCGGCACTTGGCATCTAGGTTACGGGCCATGCTCTCGTCTCCTTGACGTTAGATGCGACGGCGCTTGGGCGGCCGGCATCCGTTATGTGGAATAGGGGTGATATCAGTAATGCTGGTGATCTTCATACCAAGCGCATTCAAGGCGCGAACGGCAGACTCGCGACCGGGACCCGGGCCTTTGATGCGTACTTCAACGTTCTTGACGCCACACTCTTGCGCTGCCTTGCCCGCTGCTTCGGCGGCGACCTGTGCAGCGAACGGTGTCGACTTTCGCGACCCCTTAAAACCGGCACCACCGGAGGTTGCCCAAGAAAGCGCATTGCCTTGGCGATCAGTAATTGTGATGATGGTGTTATTGAATGATGCGTGCACGTGGGCGATGCCCTCGGCAACATTCTTCTTAACCTTCTTGCGAACCTTTGTTGCTGTCTTTGCCATGTTAGGTTTTCCCTTTTTTTACTTCTTCGCCGCCGCGATTGCCTTACGAGGACCCTTGCGAGTACGTGCATTGGTGCGTGTCCGCTGCCCACGAACCGGAAGCCCGCGACGATGACGCAAACCGCGATAACAACCAAGATCCATCAGGCGCTTAATGTTCATCGTTACCTCACGACGAAGATCGCCCTCGACCGCGAACTTACCGACCTGCTCACGTAAACGATCCATTTCGCCGTCAGTTAATTCCTTAACTTTCGTCGAACCCTTGATGCCAACAACTTCGCAAATTTTCTTGGCGCGCGTGCGGCCAATGCCATAAATCGCAGTTAATGCGATTTCCGCGTGCTGATGGTTGGGGATATTTACTCCAGCTATACGAGCCATGTGATTACCTGTATTTCGCCCGGCTAAACAACACTCGGACTATCAAAAAGTGAACCGACGATTGTAGTCAAAATAGTTGACTAAATCAACCTTGCCGCTGTTTGTGGCGCGGATCCGCACAGATCACACGAACCACACCGTGACGACGAACCACTTTGCATTTGCGGCAAATGCATTTAACCGATGCCAAAACCTTCATATTCTTCTCCGGAAATTTCCAAAACTACTTAGCACGAAACACAATTCGACCTTTGGTCAGATCGTACGGAGTTAACTGAACCGTGACCTTATCGCCAGGAAGGATTCGGATGTAATGCATCCGCATCTTTCCTGAAATATGACCCAAAACAATGTGGTTATTCTCGAGCTTTACCCTAAACGTTGCATTTGGAAGGTTTTCAACCACCTCACCCTGCATTTCGATCACATCTTCTTTTGACATCGTATTAACGCGCGGGCACGCCACCACCCTTGAAGTTGGCTTTTTTCAGCAAACTCTCATATTGGTGGGACATGATGTACGCTTGAACTTGTGACATGAAATCCATCGTCACGACGACAATAATCAGTAAGCTAGTCCCGCCGAAATAAAACGGTACGCTATACCTAAGAATCAAAAACTCAGGCAACAAGCAAACCAAGGTTACATAAACTGCACCGGCCAGCGTCAAGCGCATCAATATTTTGTCAATGTAGCGCGCTGTCTGATCACCCGGACGTATTCCTGGAACAAACGCGCCGCTTTTCTTGAGATTGTCTGCCGTTTCGCGTGAATTGAAAACCAGAGCTGTATAGAAGAAACAAAAAAATACGATTGCCGCCGCATACAGCATGACATAAATGGGCTGTCCCGGCGCTAACGTCGCGGCGAAATCTTTGAGCCAAATCATCCCGTCGCCACTTCCGAACCACCCTGCGACAGTCGCTGGGAAAAGAATAATTGACGATGCAAAAATAGGTGGAATCACGCCAGACATATTTAGTTTCAAAGGCAGATGCGAACTCTGCCCACCGTAAACTTTCTTGCCAACTTGACGCTTGGCATAGTTCACAAGAATTTTTCGCTGCCCTCGCTCGACAAATACCACAAATGCAGTGACCAAAACGACCAAAGCACCAATGAACATTGCCGATAATGGGTGCATGGCACCTGTCCGGACAAGCTCGGCCATTCCACCCAAGGATGTTGGCAGACCTGCAGCAATACCGGCGAAAATGATGATCGATATGCCATTACCAAGGCCTCGCTCGGTAATTTGCTCGCCGAGCCACATCAAGAAAAGGGTGCCGGTTACCAAAGTCATCACTGTAGTTAAGCGAAACAGCATACCCGGATCAATCACAAGATCTCGTTGCGATTCCAATGCGATTGCGATCCCCAAACCCTGAACCAAAGCCAAAACGAGAGTCCCGTAGCGGGTGTACTGGGTAATCTTTCGACGGCCAGCTTCACCTTCTTTTTTCAACGCTTCGAGCGTCGGTACAGCAATCGTCATCAATTGCATAATAATTGACGAGGAAATGTAAGGCATGATGCCGAGCGCGAAAATCGTGAATCTGGACAGTGCACCACCTGAAAACAAGTTGAATATTCCTAGTATTCCACCCTGCTGGGACTGAAACAGCTCAGCGAGTTTCGCCGGATCGATCCCTGGCACAGGGATATGAGCTCCGACCCGATAGACAACAAGCGCGCCAAGCAGAAACCACAGTCGACGCCACAGGTCACCAAATTTGGCCGTATTGCCAGCGGGCATCAAGGAGGGATTTGCCACTTAATTCTCTAGCGTCAGTGTCAGTTATTTAGCCGGAGCAATGTCGGCGACTGATCCGCCTAGCGCTTCGATCACCGCACGCGCTCCCTTGGTCGCCCCGACACCGCTTAACAAGAGTTTCTTGGACAGCTTGCCAGAAACAATCACCTTTGCAGACAAGGCATCAGCCGCAACTACGCCAGCTTGCTTTAACACCAGAAGATCTATCTCCGTAACCGGCAATCGCTCAAGTTCCGAAAGTCGAACCTCAACATTGCGGCTTGCTGTAAGAGAGACAAATCCACGCTTCGGCAGTCTACGTTGCAGGGGCATTTGACCGCCCTCGAAACCAACTTTATGGAACCCACCAGCGCGCGATTTTTGACCTTTATGTCCGCGACCTGCGGTCTTCCCCAATCCGCTACCAATTCCGCGGCCTACGCGTCGACGAGGACGCTTCGAGCCTTCGCTCGGCTTAAGGTCATTAAGTTCCAATTTATTCTCCAGCTTTGACTAAATACGCAACTTTACGAATCATCCCGCGTACTGCCGGAGTGTCCTCAAGCAATGCGCTACTATTTATGCGGCGAAGCCCAAGACCGCGCACAGTCGCGCGATGACCTTGTTTCGTGCCGATAACACTCTTTACCAGTGTTACTTTTATTTTCTTGTCAGACATGAATTACTCCGTGATCTCAGCGACTGACTTTCCGCGTTTTGCGGCGATTTCAGAAGCGGTACTCATAGCCAACAGACCATTGAGCGTGGCACGTACGACGTTGTACGGATTGGTCGAACCGATGATTTTTGCAACGACATCGGTAACGCCCATTACCTCAAAGACAGCTCGCATTGGCCCTCCTGCAATCACGCCAGTCCCAGCAACGCCAGGAGACATAAGCACCGTCGTCGCGCCGTGATGACCGGTTACAGTATGATGCAGGCTTCCATTCTTAAGTTTGATCTTGTTTTGTCGGCGACGAGCCTCTTCCATAGCTTTTTGGACGGCGACTGGCACCTCGCGGGATTTCCCCTTGCCCATTCCGACACCACCATCACCGTCACCGACCACGGTCAATGCTGCGAAGCCTAAGATTCGACCGCCCTTAACCACCTTTGTAACTCGGTTAATAGCGACCATCTTTTCGCGCATTCCATCATCGCGCTCTTCTTGCTGATGAGATTTCTTGCTTTGTGGTTTTGCCATCTTGGTCTCGCTTAAAACTTCAACCCGCCACTACGGGCGGCTTCAGCCAGCGCTTTCACGCGGCCATGATAGTGAAAACCTGATCGATCAAATGACACTTGCTCGACTCCAGCTGCCTTTGCGCGATTCGCAATCAAGGTGCCGACGAAAGTCGCGGCGGCAGTGGCTCCACCGTTTGAAATTTTCGACCGCACATCTGGCTCAACAGTTGATGCAGATGCCAAGACACGCGTTCCGCAACCGGAGAAAATTTGTGCATAAATATGGCTGTTGGTTCTGTGAACTGCCAACCGCACTACTTTCAACTCTGCAATCTTGGCCCGGGTTTTGCGGGCTCGTCGCAATCGAGCTTGTTTCTTGTCCATTATTCAGCGCCTATTCTCTAGTTACTTTTTCTTGGTCTCTTTAATGACAACCACTTCGTCCGAATAACGGACACCTTTACCTTTGTACGGTTCAGGCGGACGGTATGCGCGAACTTGAGCAGCAACCTGCCCTACCACCTGCCTGTCAATACCCTTAATAAATATCTCGGTTTGGGTCGGTGTTTCAACCTTTATTCCACCGGGCATCGAATGAACGACTGGGTGGGAAAAACCCAACGACAGGTTGAGCTTGTCACCCTGAGCTTGGGCGCGATAGCCGACCCCAACCAGCGTCAATTTCTTTTGAAATCCCTTAGTGACACCGTTGACCATGTTATTTACCAAGGCGCGCATCGTTCCAGACATCGCGCCGGAATTCGGTGCACCCTCAACTGCCTTGCACATGATCGACGCACCATCGCGAACCACTTGCACGGACGGCAACAGACTCTGAGTCAATGTGCCCAATGGCCCCTTTACACTGACCATCGACTCATTAACCATAAACTCAACACCAACCGGCAATTCGACCGGATATTTAGCAACGCGGGACATTCTGTCTTTCTCCTTAAGCCACAATACAGAGAACTTCGCCACCCACATTACTGGCGCGAGCCTTTCTGTCCGTCATCACACCCTTCGGTGTCGACACTATGGCCACTCCCAAGCCATCTAATACACGCGGAAGCTCGTCTTTGCCTTTGTACACACGAAGACCGGGACGAGATACTCGCTCGATTCGTCCAATTACTGGATTGCCTGCGTAGTATTTCAAGGCCAAATCAAGTTGCGCCTTACCTTCGGCATCGCGCACCGCGAAATCATCGATGTAACCTTCATCTTTCAGCACGCTTGCAATTGCTACTTTTATTTTCGACGAAGGCATCGCAACAGAGATCTTCTCAGCCATCTGCGCGTTGCGAATGCGCGTCAACATGTCAGCAACAGGATCAGTCATACTCATATAGGGTTCCTCACCAACTAGCCTTAGTCATGCCCGGCACTTCGCCACGCATTGCGATTTCTCGCAGTTTCATTCGACAAAGCCCGAATTTACTAAACACTCCTCGGGGGCGTCCCGTCAACGCACAGCGATTTCGCTGTCGCGAAGGGCTTGAATTACGCGGTAATGCCTGAAAAACCGCACGAGCTTGTGCGCGCTGCTCATCGGACGATTTCGTACTATTGATTGTTGTAAGAAGTTCCGCACGTTTGGCCGCAAATTTTGCTACCATTTTCGCGCGCTTCAACTCACGGTTGATAAGTGCAAGCTTCGCCATGAAACCCTCAGTTCTTAAAGGGAAATTTGAAAGCACTAAGCAACGCTTTGGCTTCTGCGTCTGTTTTAGCACTGGTTGTGATACTGATATTCATCCCGCGTATCGCATCAATCTTGTCATACTCGATTTCCGGGAAAATAATCTGCTCTTTTACGCCGACATTGTAATTTCCACGACCATCAAAACCGCGACCAGAAATCCCACGAAAGTCCCGAACTCGCGGTAGCGCAACAGTCACTAGCCGGTCAAGAAACTCAAACATCCGCTCACCGCGCAAAGTCACCATACATCCGATTGGATAGCCTTCACGAATCTTAAAGCCTGCAATTGCCTTACGAGCCTTGGTGACGACCGGCTTTTGACCTGCGATCTTTACCATATCGCCAACAGCGTTATCGAGAATCTTCTTGTCACCAACCGCCTCTCCCACACCCATATTCAAGGTGATTTTGGTGATTCTCGGTACTTCCATGACCGATTTGTAGCTGAACTGCTTTTGCAGATCTGGAACTACTGTTGCTTTATAAAAATCTTGTAAGCGCGCCATTATTCGTCCTTATGCTGCTATCGTTTCGCCATTGGACTTGTAGACGCGAACGTTTCTACCGTTATCCAACCGCTTGATTTCGACACGATCTGCCTTGTTAGACTGCACGTTAAACAGAGCAAGATTGGAAACATTTATTGGCATCTCTTTTTCGATGATGCCACCCGCTTGCCCCTTGGTAGGATTCGGCTTTGTATGCTTTTTGACGCGATTAATTCCTTCAACCAGAATCGTCGTCGGGCTAACCCGCTCAAGAACGACTCCGCGTTTTCCCTTGTCTTTCCCGGTGACCACAACTACATTGTCACCTTTACGGATTTTGTTCATTAGTCCTCTCCCAACCTTTACAGAACTTCTGGCGCCAACGATACAATTTTCATAAAGCGCTCTGATCTCAATTCGCGCGTAACCGGCCCAAAGATGCGGGTTCCAATCGGCTCAAGCTTGTTGTTGAGCAACACCGCAGCGTTGCCGTCAAACTTAATTAATGATCCATCCGCACGGCGAACACCTTTCGCAGTACGAACAACCACCGCGCTGTAAACCTCGCCCTTTTTTACCCGCCCACGCGGAGCCGCATCTCGGATGCTGACTTTAATGACGTCACCAATCCCAGCGTAACGACGCTTCGATCCACCAAGAACTTTGATGCACATTACCGAACGCGCACCGGTATTATCGGCCACGTCAAGAACAGTCTGCATTTGTATCATTTAAATCTCCAACTTAAGCCGCACGGTTTAAGGTACGCGGTCAGTCTTGGAACCCTGTTAGGGATTACACAGCATCAACACCATTGGTACTTCAAGTACTTATAGGTGGATGCAAAGACTGATATTATGCTGCTAATTTTCCGTCTGGTCAATTTCTTTTTGATTAACTCAAGACCGGTCAAGAACTTCAATTACCCGCCACGCCTTTGTCTTCGAAATTGGAGCGCATTCCTCAATAACCACTAGCTCGCCGGAACAAGTCATAACGCTCGCGATATCCGCATGGTACTTTTTCGACCGACTCATAATTTTGCCAATGACCGCATGCTTTACTTTGCGCTCGACTAGAACAGTAACCGTCTTTTGCATCTTATCCGACACCACTCGACCGGTTAGAGTCCGTTTCTTTGTTGGCGCGTCTTTAATGATTTGAGTCATTTTGTGACACTCTTTTCTGTTTGAATTGTCTTAACGCGAGCAATGTTTTTGCGAAGTTTGTCAATCTGGCTCGTGTTGGATAATTGCTGTGTTGCCGCTTGCATGCGCAATCCAAACTGCGCCCGGCGCAGATCGAGAAGCTCCCTTGACAATTCTTCGGTAGTCTTACTGCGAAGTAGCTTTGCTTTCATTTCTTATCCCAATTGTCGGATTACAAACGTTGTTTCAAGTGGCAATTTTGCTGCCGCCAACCGAAAAGCCTCACGAGCCAGGGACTCATCAACACCATCCATTTCGTACAATACTTTCCCAGGCTGAATCTCTGCAACCCAATATTCCGGCGAACCCTTACCATTTCCCATGCGGACTTCCGCTGGTTTCTTTGAAATTGGCTTATCTGGGAAAATTCGAATCCAAATTCGACCACCTCGTTTGATATGGCGAGTCATCGCGCGGCGAGCGGCCTCGATCTGTCTTGCGGTTAAACGCCCCCGGCCTATTGCCTTAAGACCATACTCACCGAAACTGACTTTTGCCCCGCGTGTTGCAAGCCCAGTATTTCTACCTTTTTGCTCTTTACGGTATTTCCTTCTGGCTGGTTGTAGCATTTATTACTCCTTGGCGTCCGGGTTTGCAACAACCGCGTTTTCGACTTTAGCGATAGGTTTGCGCACGCGTTTGACCACTGCTTTCTCAGGCGCGTCAACAGGTACTGCAGCCAAACCGGATGGATCAGCCTTTTTGGTGACGGAGCGGCGCACGGGCTTCGCATCGGTTTCTGCCGGTCGCTCGTCTCTAGACAGTTTACGAGGTTTTTTAACCTCATCTATCGGCATTTCAAGGGCACCAACTGTAGCCTCGGCTTTGGCAGCCATCTCGCCTTTGAACACCCACACTTTGATACCGATAATTCCGTAAGTTGTTTTGGCTTCCGACGTGCCGTAGTCAATGTCGGCACGGAGCGTGTGCAACGGAACGCGTCCTTCGCGATACCATTCACGACGCGCAATCTCAGCGCCATTTAGCCGTCCGGAACTCATGATTTTGATACCTTGCGCACCCAGACGCATGGCGTTCTGCATTGCACGCTTCATGGCGCGACGAAACATTATACGTTTTTCTAATTGTTGAGCGATCGAATCGGCAATGAGTTGTGCGTCGACCTCTGGTTTCCGAATCTCTTCAATGTTCACATGAACCGGCACTCCCATACGAACCTGAAGCGCTGCCTTCAAACTCTCAATGTCCTCTCCCTTCTTACCAATGACAACGCCTGGTCGCGCGCTGTACACCGTCACTCTCGCGTTCTTGGCAGGCCGTTCAATTACAACGCGACCAACGGATGCATGCGCAAGTTTCTTTTTTAGAAAACCTCGCACTTCAATGTCTTCCTGCAACATTTTCGCAAAAGTTTTGGTGCCTGCATACCAACGTGATGTCCAGTTTCTGGTTACTGCGAGGCGAAAGCCAATTGGATGAATCTTCTGTCCCATATTGTTAAGCTCCGACAGTAAGGTAAATGTGGCACGTTGGTTTGACGATACGATTTCCGCGACCCTTTGCCCGCGCGGTAAACCGCTTCAACACAGCACCTTTTTCAACATAAAGCTTAGTGACTTTCAACACGTCAATGTCAGCGCCATCGTTATGTTCGGCATTTGCGATCGCGGACTCAAGCACTTTTTTGATTATCCCTGCGCCTTTTTTAGGTGAAAACGCTAGGATGCTTAGAGCTTGATCGACAGACTTGCCACGCACCAAATCAGCCACTAAGCGGCCTTTCTGGGCAGACAATCGAACTCCACGCAATGTTGCAATAGTTTCCATAGTCATTACCTTTTCGCCACTGCTTTTTTGCCACCAGTGTGGCCTTTGAAAGTTCGAGTTAATGAAAACTCGCCTAACTTATGGCCGACCATATTCTCCGAAACGTATATCGGAACATGTTGCTTCCCGTTATGAACAGCAATCGTGAGTCCGACAAAATCCGGAAGCACCGTTGATCGTCTCGACCATGTCTTAATTGGGCGCTTGTCGCTGGATGCTCGTGCTACCTCTATTTTGCGGACAAGGTGAGCGTCAACAAACGGACCCTTCTTAATTGAACGTGCCATGCGTTACCTCTTAGCGCTTATGCCGACGTTGAACAATCATGACGTCAGTGCGTTTATTGTTTCTAGTGCGATACCCCTTGGTAGGGGTGCCCCATGGACTGACGGGGACGCGCCCTTCGCCTGTTCTACCCTCACCCCCCCCGTGCGGATGGTCGACTGGGTTCATCGCCGTGCCTCTAACTGTCGGGCGAATGCCGCGCCATCGCTGAGCTCCAGCTTTGCCAATTTTGCGAAGGCTATTCTCTTCGTTTCCAACTTCACCGATTGTTGCCCGACACTCAACGTGAATTCTTCGAATCTCGCCCGAACGCAATCGAATTTGCGCGTAGGTACCCTCTCTCGCCAAAAGCTGAACCGAGCAACCTGCTGAACGAGCTATTTGCGCGCCTTTACCGGGTGTCAGTTCCACGCAATGAATCGTAGTACCGACCGGGATATTTCTTATCGGAAGCGCATTACCAGACTTGATCGGCGCATCTGACCCGCTCGCCAGAGACTGGCCAACCACCATTCCTTTGGTCGCAATGATATAGCGTCGCTCGCCATCGGAATAAAGCACTAGTGCAATTGTCGCCGTACGATTGGGATCGTATTCGATACGCTCAACCCGGCCGATGATCCCATCCTTATCTCGTCGAAAATCAACAACACGATAATGTTGCTTATGTCCACCACCCATGTGACGTGTAGTAATGTGCCCATGCACATTGCGCCCAGCGGTTTTGGTCTTTCTCTCGACTAAAGCGGCATGGGGCTTGCCTTTATGCAGGTGAGCGTTGACAACCTTGACGACACCCCTGCGACCCGGTGAGGTCGGCTTAACTTTAATAAGTGCCATTAGATGCTCACTCCTTCTGCGAAATTAATCTCTTGACCCGGTTTCAGACACACAAAAGCTTTTTTCACATCACTACGACGACCAACACCACGGCCAAATCGCTTGCTCTTACCTTTTAGGTTTGAAATTTGAACGGAAGCGACTTGTACATTAAACAATAGCTCCACGGCCGCTTTTACCTCGGGCTTAGTGGCCGTGGGTACAACGACAAAAACTACCTGATCGTGCTTGTCGGCAACGTAAGTTGCTTTTTCAGATATTTGAGGTGCCACCAAAATAGTTAACAGCCGCTCTTGATTGAATGTCTTGGTCATACCAATAACTCCTCGATTTTCGCGATTGCGCCTTTGGTCATCAGGACGTTCGAGAATCTCACGAGCGAGACGGGATCAGCTCGTTGCGCCTCTACCACCATTACATCGGTCAAATTTCGCGAAGCAAGCATCAAATTTTCACCCAGCGAGTCTGTCACAATCAACACCGACCCCAGTCCCAAGGCTTTCAGCTTCGCCGTCACGAGTCGCGTCTTTGGCGCATCGACATCGAACGTATCCACGACCACTAGTCGCTTCTCGCGCGCCAATTGCGAAAGAATTGCCGCAAATCCAGCGCGATACATCTTCTTGTTGATTTTTTGCGAAAAATTTTCATCGGGGGAGTTTGGGAAAATACGACCACCACCTCGCCATAGCGGCGACGACGTCATCCCTGCACGCGCACGGCCAGTACCTTTTTGGCGGAATGGCTTCTTCGTGCTGTGCTTGACCTGTTCGCGATCCTTTTGCGCCCGATTGCCAGATCTAGCATTCGCCTGATACGCGACCACCAATTGATGAACGAGCGCTTCGTTATAGTCACGCCCAAATATCAGATCAGAAGCCATCAGCACCGATGCTGCAGCACCCTTATCATTTACTAAAGTGAGTTCCATTTTCGGCTCCGCTTACTTGGAAGACTTAACCGCAGGGGTAACAATCAAATGCCCACCCTTTGCGCCAGGCACAGCGCCTCTTACAAGCAGCAATTGCCGTTCAACATCAATTCGAATTATCTCTAGATTTTGGGTTGTGCACGTTGCATCGCCAAGGTGACCAGCCATTCGTTTTCCCGGAAACACTCGCCCCGGATCCTGCGCCATACCTATCGATCCTGGCGCATTATGGGAAACCGAGTTGCCGTGAGAAGCGCGGTTAGACGAGAAATTGTGCCGCTTGATCGCGCCGGCAAATCCCTTCCCTATTGAAGTACCAGATACGTCAACCATTTGACCGAGAGAAAACACCTGCGCACCGACAACAGTGCCAAGATTAAGGCCAACCAGTTGGGGAGGCTCTACTCGAAACTCCCTGTACAACTGACCGGCGCTAACCCCTGCTTTCGCAAGATGCCCGACCTGCGCTCGATGCACTCTCGACGCACGGCGGTTTCCGAAGGCGACTTGAATTGACGAGTACCCGTCAATTTCGGAAGTTTTTATCTGGGTGATACGATTATTCGACACATCAATCACGGTCACTGGAATGGACGAACCATCTTCCGAAAACACGCGCGTCATGCCGACCTTACATCCAACTAGGCCTAAGCTCATTTTTTCTCCAAACTCCCCGCTACGATTGGCAGGGCTTTTATCTAGAAATATTTGAAACAACTACGAATCTGCAATCACTTCAATTTGATTTCCACATCCACTCCAGCGGGAAGATCAAGCTTCATCAATGCATCGACCGTTTTATCGGTTGGATCGATGATGTCCATTAACCGTAGGTGTGTGCGAATTTCAAACTGGTCGCGCGATGTTTTATTTACGTGAGGTGAACGCAGCACATCAAAACGCTCAATCCTCGTCGGCAGCGGAACCGGTCCGCGAACCACAGCACCAGTACGTTTGGCGGTATCGACTATCTCAAGTGCTGACTGGTCAATCAGCCGATAGTCAAACGCTTTTAAGCGAATGCGTATTTTTTGGCTTTCCATTTTCTTTCCTAAAGAACAACTCGCGAACCGCGAAAGGGCACGATTCTATCGCGCATTCTCCTATCACACAAGTCTTATTCGATAACTTTAGCGACGACACCAGCGCCGACCGTCCGACCACCCTCACGGATAGCGAAACGCAGGCCTTCTTCCATGGCGATTGGTGCAATCAGCTTCACCGTCATCGCAATATTGTCGCCCGGCATCACCAT
>JANYAW010000319.1 GCA_025361105.1 Rhodocyclaceae bacterium
CAACACGGCAAAGGCGCGGATATGGGCGCGGCATTTGGCAGCGGTGCATCCGGTAGCTTGTTCGGCGCGTCCGGCTCGGCTAATTTCATGTCGCGCCTAACAGCAGGCTTGGCTGCGGTGTTTTTTGTCACCAGTTTGAGCCTCGCCTATCTCGCGATGCATAAGCCGGGCACTGCAGGTAGCGTGATGGATACGGCGACGCTCCCGGCAACCGCGCCGTCAGCGACGCCAGCCACGCCACCCGCAGCAAGCACACCCGCGCCAACGGATTCACGTTCTAACGAAATTCCAAAGTAGCTAATTCGTGCAGGCTTGGCGACGAGTCGCTTTTGTCGTTAAACAATCTGCAAATGTTGTCAGATAGAAGCACGCTGGATGCTTGTCGGGCAACGCCTTGTGGTTATAATTCGCTGAGTTTTACTGATGGCGAAGCGCCGACGTGGTGAAATTGGTAGACACGCTATCTTGAGGGGGTAGTGACGTAAGTCGTGTGAGTTCGAGTCTCACCGTCGGCACCAGTTGCAATGGTTTTGAAGCGTGGTTTTGTTGGTAGTTTTGTGATCTGGTTCAGTCGCAAAAAAACAGGAAGCGGGGCGCCGAAACATCTTTCATGAGAATTCGGCGGACAGAAAATAGAACACTAGGGTCAACGTGTTTCGCCACTGCTAAATTCTCTAAATTCACTAATGTTAGAAAATTACTTTCCTGTTCTTGTATTTATCCTCGTTGGCCTAGCCTTTGGCTGTGTGCCAATTTTGCTTGGGCGAATTGTCGCCCCGCATCGCCCCAACAGTGAAAAACTTTCCCCGTTTGAGTGCGGCTTCGAGCCATTCGAAGACGCGCGCATGAAGTTTGACGTTCGCTATTACCTGATCGCGATTATTTTCATTTTGTTCGATTTGGAAATTGCCTTCTTGTTTCCTTGGGCATCGATTTTTCAGGAAATAGTCAACACGCCCGCCATCAAAATGTTCGGCTTTATCGAGATGTTCGTGTTCATGGGCATTTTGGTTGTTGGCTACGTCTACGCGTGGGTCAAAGGCGCACTGGATTGGGAATGAGGGCGCATAAATGAGCATCGAAGGCCACTTGAACGAAGGCTTTATCACCACCTCGATGGATACGGTGATCAATTGGACGCGTACCGGCTCGATGTGGCCGATGACCTTTGGGTTGGCTTGCTGTGCGGTGGAGATGATTCACGCCGGTTGCGCGCGCTACGACTTGGATCGTTTCGGTATTGTGTTTCGCCCGAGTCCACGCCAGTCTGATGTGATGATTGTGGCTGGCACACTGACCAACAAAATGGCCCCGGCATTGCGCAAAGTGTATGACCAGATGTCGGAGCCGCGCTGGGTAATTTCCATGGGATCGTGCGCCAATGGTGGCGGCTACTATCATTATTCGTATTCTGTGGTACGTGGTTGTGATCGTATTGTTCCGGTTGATATTTATGTTCCCGGCTGTCCGCCCACAGCGGAAGCCTTGCTCTACGGGTTCATACAACTGCAGAACAAAATCAAGCGCACCAACACCATCGCGCGCTAGATTTCATAAATGCCATGAGCGCCAAACTGGAAAATCTTGCCCAACAACTCAAGCAGCACCTTGGTGCGCGCATTGGCGAGCCAGTGTTGAGCCTGGGTGAGCTAACCATAGAAGTAGATGCTGTCAATTACTTGGCGGTATCGCAGGAATTGCGTGACAACCCTGCGCTCAAATTTGAACAGTTGGTTGATTTAAGTGGTATCGATTATTCGGAGCATGCGAACTGGCCAGGCAAACGCTTCGCGGCGGTCAATCAGTTGATTTCCTTCACTCATAACTGGCGTGTGCGCCTGCGGGTGTTTGCCGAAGATGCAGCGTTTCCGGTTTTGCCGTCGGTGACCGGCATTTGGAATGGCGCAGATTGGTATGAACGCGAAGCCTTTGACCTTTACGGCATTCATTTTGACGGCCACGTTGACTTGCGCCGCATATTGACCGACTACGGTTTCATTGGTCATCCCTTCCGCAAGGATTTTCCGATAAGCGGCTATGTCGAAATGCGCTATGACGTAGAACAGCAGCGCGTGATTTATCAGCCCGTGACTATCGAGCCGCGCGAAGTCACGCCACGCATTGTGCGAGAAACGCAATACGGCAAGGCCAACAGTCGTGGCTGAGATTAAAAATTACACCATCAATTTCGGCCCGGCGCATCCCGCCGCGCATGGTGTATTACGTCTGGTGCTGGAGCTTGATGGCGAAGTCGTGGTGCGTGCCGATCCGCATATCGGACTCTTGCATCGCGGCACCGAAAAATTGTGTGAGACGCGTACGTGGTTGCAGTCCGTGCCCTACATGGACCGTCTCGACTATGTGTCGATGATGTGCAACGAGCATGCCTACTGTCTGGCGATAGAAAAATTGCTCGGGCAGGAAGTGCCGATACGTGCCCAATACATACGCGTCATGATGGATGAAGTGACGCGCATCCTCAATCATTTGCTCAATGTCGGTGCGCAGGCACTGGATATCGGCGCGATGACGATGGTGCTTTACACCTTCCGTGAGCGCGAAGATTTGTTCGATGTGTATGAAGCCGTTTCCGGCGCACGTATGCACGCGGCTTACTATCGCCCCGGTGGTGTGTATCG
>JANYAW010000338.1 GCA_025361105.1 Rhodocyclaceae bacterium
AATGGCACCGAAGAAGAGCTTTACCAGCAACTGCTGGCGCTCGCCAATGAAAAAAACCAAGGCACGAACGGCAGCACTTCGATTCCGGCAACCTTCATGAGGGTGACTGTTCAGCTCTGATTCTGATGTGAGCGGACTTCTGTTTTTGAGGTAAGGAAAAACCGCTTGGGCGTGCAGCAGATCTGTGCTGAAAACCCCCGTTGGTTGTTCGTGTCAATGGCGATTCAAATTTGATACACCTCAATGGTGGCAAAGCGGATATCCAGTGCGGTGTCTTTGCTTAGATATTCGCGTCAACGTCAGTTGGTGCTGGTGATACGCCGTCGATGACAACGACTGGCTGACAGTGATCGGAAGGGTAGCGGCATCGTCGTAAAACGAAACATCTGCCGCTTTCATCGAGCCAAGATGCTTGCCGGCCGCCACAAAATCGATCCCGCCAAGATTTGGGAGCCAAGCTTTCACGTTCGCCTCGTGGGCGAGACTCACTTACCTCGGCTTTGCCCCCCAATCCGTTGGGCTATTTCCCGCTTGCTCACTACGTCAGCGGCGAATTCAACCAGCCGCCTTGTGTTAGCCGAGTCCATGCCGCAGCGACATGTTCGGGCACCATCAAGGCTTTTTTGCGCTCGTTCCACGAACGAACGGCGGGAAGCACTTGTTCTTGCAATGCAGCCCCTTCGCGGGTGGCAACCCAATGCACGGTAGCGAGCAGTTCCATGCCATAGGGCGACTGAAAACCATCAATCAGTTCGCCGACATGACGCACACGCCCGGCAAGCGCCTCATGTCCCTGAGCATCAATAAACGCGTCCGCTTCCGCCATCGCTTCGGGTATGGGTTCTATCTCCGCCTCGACGACACCATCGCCAACGCCGCGAATGAAATGGCCTTCCATCCGATTCAGTACATGGCGCAATGTGTCCGAGTAAGGGCCGTAGGCATGCTTCTCAAACGGCAGATTCAACGCTTCCCCCGCCTCTTGCAGAAAGTAGGCGAGCTTCTGTACCTCGATTCGGGATAGACCGTAATCGAGCGCGCGATAAGTTTCCAGCACCTTGAGAATCGCAGCACGACCTGGGGTCATGCGCGGACGATCTGTTCGCACCTCCATGCTGCGCGCCGCGGGCGCCCCATCGGGTGAGAAAAGCCTCACCTCAATCTCCGGCATGTCAACAAATGTCGCCTCGATCAAGGGCCGCACCGTCGACCATTCCAAGCCGCCATTGCCGCAGCCTAGCGGTGGAATAGCGATCGAACGGATACCAAGGCGGCGAATCTGCATCAGCAAATCGACCAATCCGTCACGGATGAACTCAATGCTCGATTTGCCGCGCCAATGATCCTTGGTGGGAAAATTAATAATGAAATTGGGCTTCACCAGTCCGCCGGAATCAAACACGAACATGTGGCCGGGACTAACCTGCTTTGCCTTGCAGGCCGCCTCATAGGCGCGGAAATTCTCCGGCCACCTGTTGCGGAACTGGAGTGCGATGCCCTTGCCCATGACGCCGACGCAATTCACCGTATTGACGATGGCATCCACGTCATCCTGTTTCAACAAATCACCGTGTGTGAGATAAACGCCCATGCCTATTGCCCAAGAAAATACCAGTCAGTCTTTACTTCCACCGCCAAGTCTAGACCAGCCTTCGCCAAAATGATGCCGACTTCAGCGGCGCGATTCGCATCCATAACTCCGATTCGGACAATGCGGTCGAGCGGCACCGCATCCCGCACCAGAAACTCGGCCTGGCGGCGCTCCTTTCGATCCGCATACCGTTCAACATCAAGCAGGGTTTTCCAATACTTGCAGAATCCATCCAGGCGCGGCGACTCCGTCAGCAAGTCCCACGCCACCGCATCGAGGCGGGCGAGATCGGTGTAGGGCCGGGCAAAGGCCAAGGTTGCGTTGCGGTCATAAAACACGAAAGGCACATCACCGGCCACCACCTGCTCGACTGTAGTTTCAAAATGAACGATGTCGCCCTGCCGCCAAGCGCAATGAGCCACCCGACCGTTGTCGATGGCGCTCAACATCGGCGAACGCGGCGCAAAGTAAAACGGTACATAGTCATGCACCCCTCCCCCTGGCGGGTTCGGCACCTGACGCCGCGCCCGTGCCCCCTGTGCGCCTTGATGGGCGATATTCTGGTACTCGATTCCTGCCGCCGCGCCAGCGTTCTTTGACAGCAAGGTACCTGCTGCGCAAATAGCTGGCAGGTTGGCAATGGCCGTGATGTGGAACAGGCGAGCGGGGACGGGAATCATGATCCGTAGCGTAGTTGAAAAGCGTCAGGCAAGAGCGCGCAACGTCGCGTACATCATTGTTCTCCCCCTGACCCGGATTCCGGTTCACCCCAGACGCGGGCGAGCGTGGCCTGGATTTTCTTCTCGAAACGGGCGATCAGTTCGCGGTTTGCCGCGACCAACGCTTGCTCAGCTTCGATCTCGGCGACTATGGCTTGCTGGGTGGCGAGGGGTGGGAGGGGAATCTTGAAGCCACGCAATGAACTCAAGGACACTGTCTTCTGCGCCACACCTGTGGCGGCTTCATGTCCTTGTTGAAGCATGAACGGAGATGCCAGCAGTGAGAGTAGAAATCGATTCAGAAGCTGTGGCCCAGTTCGAATCAGAGCAATGTGGCGTTGGAAACAGAATCTGATGTTTTCAGGGACGAGCACAGGAATGCCATACGATCCCGTGACCGTATAAAGAATGTCACCGCCTCGTGGCGTTCGATTTGCATTCAAGTTTGAGTAGTAGGACTCCGGAACGAAAAAGGTCTTCGTGAA
>JANYAW010000373.1 GCA_025361105.1 Rhodocyclaceae bacterium
GAAATCAGGCGACCCCAGTGTTCAATCGCGGTGGTTTCTTCGGGCGTGGTTTTGCCGCTGATGGTATCGAGCAAATGCACACCAAATGAAAGTTCAAACCACAAATAGAGTGGCGTGAGCAGCAATATCAGCAGCAGGAAATTAAAGCGGAAACCATTCTTGCGATTGCCCGGTAAATCGTCGTCTTGCTCAAGTATACGTGCGGCGAGTTGTTTGTCGTCGGCATCATCAACCAAGCTCGACATCGTCCGTCCGCCAGCACGCCGCAGCCTGCGCTGCTCCATGCGGGATTTGAGGAAGCGCTGACGTAGGAGTTCTCGTTTCATAGCATGGCGCTTGTGCGTTTTCGCGAATGCCGTAGCTTAACCGGTTGACCGATGCGGTTCTATGAAAAACATGCAAGGGTTCTCCGATAAACTCTCTGCTCGCGTTTGCGTAAGAGGCCATGAGCCGTCCTAGCGCATCCAGATCTACCCAGCGCACATTCGGAGGATTACAAAATGAACAAGAGAAAATTGAATTCCTGGCGCAATTTACTGGCTGGCATCACCATGGCCTGTTCATTGATGTTTGCCAGCAATGGTGTTGCCGCAGCGACACCATTGACTGCTGATGAAATAAAGGACCTCGCGGTCGACGCGTATGTATATGCCTACCCGATGGTGCTGATGGAAATTACCCGGCAAGTGAGTACCAATGTCGGGACGGTAAGCAACAAATCAGGTATGCGAGCGCCGATGAATCAGTTCGGCCATGCCAGTGCGTTTCCAGACGACTCTTTCGATGCCGTGGTGCGTCCTAACGCTGACACCCTGTATTCGTCGTTGTGGTACGACGTGAGCAAAGAACCATTGATCGTCAGCGTGGCGGATTCCGGGGGGCGCTACTACCTACTCCCGCTGATGGACATGTGGACGGATATTTTTACCTCACCGGGCAAACGCACCAGTGGCACCGGGGCACAAGTGTTCGCCATTGTCGGCCCGGAGTGGGCGGGCAAATTACCGAAGGATATGAAGTCCTATCGCTCGCCAACGGCGATTGGGTGGGTCATCGGGCGCACACAAACCAATGGTGTCGCTGATTTTCCTGCGGTACGTGCGTTTCAGGCAGAACTAAAAACCACGCCGCTGTCAGCTTGGGGCAAGCCCGCCAATACTATGCCCGAGGCAAAAGTGAATGCGGCTCAGGATATGAGTGCACCGGTCGATCAAGTGGCGAAAATGGACGCGGCAACATTTTTTGCCTTGTTCGGAAAATTGTTAAAACTCAATCCGCCACATGTGGCAGACCATCCCATGCTTGATCGTTTGGCGCGTATGGGAATCGTGGCTGGCAGTGATGTCGTGTTGAGTAATCTGACACCGAGCGTGCAAGATGCGTTGATCGCGGCACCGGCGATTGCGCAAAAGAAAATCGTTCTCAGCGGTCGACGTGCGGGCAATATGGCCAACGGGTGGCGCACCATGCTCAGCCCTATTGGCAGCTTCGGAGCCGACTACAACCGGCGCGCGGCGGTCGCTTTTTTTGGGCTCGGCGCCAACGTGCCCGAAGACGCCGTTTATCCATCCGCTTTCGCCGATGCCGATGGCAAGCCGCTCGACAGTGGCGCCAAATATGTGATGCATTTCGACAAAGAAAATTTGCCGCCAGTGCGTGCGTTTTGGTCGCTGACCATGTACAACGACAGACAATTTTTTACCGCGAATCCGATTAAGCGATTTGCCATCGGTGATCGAGATGCCTTGAAGTACAACGCCGACGGTTCACTGGATATTTACATTCAACGCGACGCACCGGATGCGGACAAGACGAGCAACTGGCTACCGGCACCAGCCAGCGGTGGTTTCTCGATGAATCTGCGTTTGTACTGGCCCAAAGCGCCTGTATTTGATGGCACGTGGATGCCGGCGATGGTCAAGCGGCAGCTCTGATTTACCAACGGCGTGTCGCCAGCACCAACTGACAAAATCACCAACGGAGTAGCGAATGAGTACATCCACCTTGCTGGTTGAAGCCCGTGGTCACATGTTGACCATCGGTCTCAACCGTCCCGAAAAACGTAACGCGTTTGATCTTGAAATGTACCGCGATTTGACGCTGGCTTATGGCGAACTTAGTCGCAATCCCGAGCTCCGCGTCGGTGTGGTTTATGCCGTCGGCGATCATTTCACCGGCGGTCTGGATTTGCCGAAATGGGCACCGACATTTGCCGCTGGCAAATTTCCTGATTTGGAAGATGGTGCGCTCGACCCTTTCGGCTTGGACGGCGCAGCGCAGGTGCGCAAACCAGTGATTTATGCGGTGCAGGGAATTTGCTTCACCATCGGTATCGAGTTGATGCTCGCCGCCGATATTCGCATCGCGGCCAGCGACACGCGATTTGGCCAGATTGAAGTCAAGCGCGGTATATACGCAGTGGGCGGTGCGACCATTCGTTTCTTTCAAGAAATCGGTTGGGGTAATGCCATGCGCTATCTGCTCACTGGCGATGAAATGAGTGCGACAGAAGCGCATCGCTTAGGCATGGTGCAGGAACTCGTGCCGCCCGGTCAGCAACTCATTCGCGCGTTGGAGATTGCCGATACCATCGCCAATCAAGGGCCATTGGCAGTGCAAGCGACCTTGCATTCGGCACGCATCGCGCGAGCACAAGGCGACGCAGCGGCGGCAGCGCGGCTGATGCCGGATTTACAACCCTTGTTCGCTAGTGAAGATGTCAAAGAAGGCATGGCATCTTTTGTCGAGCGGCGCGCAGCAAAATTTGTTGGACGATAAAAACATGAGTATTGCTTTAATCAATCCACGCGAACTGACGTTTCAGCTTTACGAGTTGCTACCCACTGAAGCACTGACACAGCGTGAGCGTTTCGCCGAACATAGCCGTGACACTTTTGATGCGGCGATAGACACCGCGACACGGATTGCCGAAGATTTTTTCGCGCCACATCATCGAGAAATTGACGAAAATGAACCGAGCTTTGATGGCA
>JANYAW010000398.1 GCA_025361105.1 Rhodocyclaceae bacterium
GAAATGGGTTTTCGCGACACGCCACCTTACTACGACACGCCGCAGGAAGGCACGGTGTTTTTAGCTTTGGATTTGGAAAGCTGGTCGGAGACAAATATCAACAGAGAAAACCTATTTCATTTGTTCGACTTCAATCGCACCTGGTCGCAACAAATGACCGAGGCCGACCCGGAATTTTTTGAAAAGCTGGTGCACCTGCAAGCGCCGGAATATTTGTGGATAGGTTGTTCCGATTCGCGCGTTCCGGCCAATCAAATTGTTGGCTTGATGCCGGGTGAAGTTTTCGTCCATCGTAATGTCGCCAATGTGGTGGTGCATACCGATTTGAATTGTTTGTCGGTGATTCAATTCGCGGTCGATGTGCTCAAGGTCAAACACATCATGGTGGTTGGTCATTACGGCTGTGGCGGCGTGCATGCCGCGCTGCACGATACACGCGCTGGCTTGGTAGATTTGTGGTTACGGCATGTCAAGGATGTGCGCGTAAAACACAGCAAGCAACTGCAAACACTCCCTGAAGCGCAGCGCCCCGATCGTTTGTGTGAACTCAATGTCATCGAGCAAGTGCTCAATGTATGTCATTCGATGATCGTGCAAGATGCTTGGAATCGCGACCAAACGCTCACCGTACATGGTTGGATTTATGGACTCAAGGACGGACTGATGCGCGACTTGGGTCTGACCGTTAGCGCGTCGGAAGATTTGGACGAGCGTTATCGCACGGCACTTGCCGCATTGAACTAATTTTTTTCGGAGAGATTTCATGTCGGATTCCATTGTCATCGTTGCCGCAAAACGCACACCTATGGGTGGGTTTCAAGGTGACTTTTCCAGCGTCACTTGCGCCGAACTTGGCTCGGTAGCGATCAGCGCGGCACTTGCGCAAAGTGGTATTGACGCAACGCAAATTGACGAAGTCATCATGGGCTGTGTGCTGCCTGCCGGACAAGGTCAAGCACCCGCGCGACAAGCCGCTTTGGGTGCCGGGTTGCCGCTCGCGGTGGGTTGCACAACGGTGAACAAAATGTGTGGCTCAGGCATGCGCGCGGCGATGTTCGCGCACGACATGCTGCTCGCGGGTGGCGTGGATGTGGTGGTCGCTGGGGGCATGGAATCGATGACTAACGCGCCGTATTTGTTGCCCAAAGTGCGCAGTGGATTGCGCCTCGGGCATGGTGAAGTCAAAGACCACATGTTCCTCGACGGGCTGGAAGACGCCTACATGAAAGGTCGGTTGATGGGCTCTTTCGCCGAGGAGTGTGCTGACAGTTACCAATTCACCCGTGAAGGGCAGGATGCGTTTGCTATCGCTTCAACCAAGCGCGCAAAGGCGGCTGGGGAGGACGGTAGTTTCGATTGGGAAATCGCGCCGGTTACTGTCAAGGCGCGCGCTGGTGATGTGCTCATCAAAACCGACGAGCAGCCACCAAAAGCCAAGCTCGACAAAATCGGCAGCTTGAAGCCTGCGTTCCGCAAAGACGGCACGGTGACCGCGGCAAATTCCTCGTCGATTTCCGACGGCGCAGCGGCGCTGGTCATGATGCGGGCATCGACCGCAGCAGCAAAAGGCATAACGCCCATGGCAAGATTGGTCGCGCATTCCACCCATGCGCAAGAGCCGAATTTATTCACTACCGCACCGGTCGGCGCACTGAAAAAATTGTTGGCGAAAACCGGTTGGACGAGCGAGAGCGTCGATCTATGGGAAATCAATGAAGCCTTCGCCGTGGTAGCGATGGCAGCGATGAAAGAACTGAATTTGCCGCACGACAAAGTCAATATTCACGGCGGTGCCTGTGCTTTGGGTCATCCCATTGGCGCATCCGGCGCGCGCATCATCGTCACGCTCATCGGCGCACTACGCAAAACTGGCGGCAAGCGCGGCGTGGCGGCTCTGTGCATCGGTGGTGGCGAGGCGACAGCGGTGGGGGTGGAGCTTTGCTGAACACTACGCGTCTCGTCAGTTGGTGCTGGCGTGGAGTCGCGGCTTATTACAGCCGAGCCGCTACGCAGGCGCAATGCAGTGCATCGCGAAACCCCTGCTTCGCCGCCGTCGTCTGTGAGCAGCGATGATCGAATTCTCCACCCTGCGTTACTCCACCTCGGGGCGCATTGCCCGCATTACGCTCAATCGCCCTGAGCGGCTCAATGCCATCATTCCTGCGATGCCTGCCGAGATTCGCCGCGCGGTGGAGCTGGCCAATGCCGACGATGCCATTCATGTCATTGTGCTCGACGGTGCGGGCAAAGCGTTTTGTTCCGGCTACGATTTGAAAGAGTTCGCCGAAGGCAAAACAGAATCGGCGTGCACCCAAAACATGCCGTGGGATCCGATGATCGATTTTCGCGCGATGAAGGGATTCACCGACGACTTTATGAGCTTGTGGCGGAGCTATAAACCAACGATAGCCAAGGTGCATGGCTTTGCTGTCGCCGGTGGCAGTGACATTGCGCTGTGCTGCGATTTTGTGGTGATGAGTGAGGACGCCAAAATCGGCTACATGCCGGCGCGCGTTTGGGGTTGTCCAACCACCGCAATGTGGGTTTATCGTCTCGGCGCAGAAAAAGCCAAGCGCATGTTGCTCACCGGCGACACGATAGATGGCAAGACCGCTGCAGCGTGGGATTTGGTGATCGCCGCCGTGCCGGAGGCTGAATTGGAAGCGGAAGTTTTGAAACTGGCGAAGCGCATGGCGGGCGTGCCGAAGAATCAATTGATGATGCAAAAATTACTCATTAACCAAGCCTACGATTCGATGGGTATGGCGCAAACGCAAATGCTGGCGAGCTTGTTCGATGGCATCACACGGCACTCGCCCGAAGGTCAATGGTTCAAGCACTACGCCGAGGAAAAAGGTTTTCACGAAGCGGTGCGCCTGCGTGATTCGGGTGAGGACATTCCGGGCAGCAAGACAATTCCAGGCGCTATTCCACCAAGCCAGTAGATTCGCCTTGCTTTTTTGCCAGTTGGTGCTGGTGATACGCCGTCAAAAGTTGGAGATTTAGCAAAATGATTCTGACCTCGGAACAAGAACAAATCCGCGACACGCTGCGCAGCTTTGCGCGTGAGCAACTCGCGCCTAATGCGGCGAAATGGGACAAGGAGAAAACCTTTCCCCGCGATGCGCTGCGTGCGCTCGGCGAGCTTGGCGTGTGCGGTGCGGTGGTGCCGGAACAATGGGGCGGCAGTGGTTTGGATTACGTTTCGCTCGCCCTCATCCTCGAAGAAATTGCAGCAGGCGATGGTGCGACATCGACGATTATCAGCGTGCAAAATTCCGTCGTCTGCGGGCCGATCAATGCCTTCGGCAACGATGCGCAAAAGGAAAAATATCTCAAGCGATTGACCAGCGGTGAATGGCTGGGCTGCTTTTGTTTGACCGAGCCACACACCGGTTCGGATGCCAGCGCCATCACCACCCGCGCCGTGAAAGACAAGGATGAATGGGTGTTAAACGGCGTGAAGCAATTCATCACCAGCGGAAAAAACGCGCAGCTTGCGGTAGTTTTTGCGGTCACCGATCCAGCCGCCGGAAAAAAAGGCATTTCGGCCTTTCTGGTGCCCACCGAAACGTCGGGTTACATCGCCGCGCGTTGCGAGGAAAAGCTCGGTCAACATGCTTCTGATACGGCGCAAATCGTGTTTGAAAATTGCCGCATTCCGGCGACCAATTTGCTCGGCAAGGAGGGCGATGGCTATCGCATCGCGCTGGCCAATTTGGAAGGCGGCCGCATCGGCATCGCCGCGCAGGCCGTCGGCATGGCGCGCGCGGCGTTTGACGCGGCACTGAATTATTCGCACGAACGGACGACATTCGGCAAGCCGATTTTTGAGCATCAAGCGGTGAATTTTCGGCTCGCCGATATGGCTACACAAATCGAAGTCGCCCGCCAAATGGTGCACCATGCCGCAGCACTCAAAGACGCGGGACGCTCGTGTTTGAAAGAAGCCTCGATGGCAAAATTGTTTGCCTCTGAAATGGCCGAACGGGTGTGTTCCGACGCGATCCAAATCCACGGCGGCTGCGGTTACATCAGCGACTTCCCGGTCGAACGCATTTATCGCGACGTGCGTGTTTGTCAAATCTACGAAGGCGCATCGGACATTCAGCGGCTAGTGATTGGGCGGTCGTTGGAAGCAAGCTGACCGGTTTAGCGCGTTACACTTCCTGCGTATTGAACACATTATTGGAGAACCCATGTCTGACTACACCCTCTACTGCCTGGCCCAATCCGGTAATTCCTACAAAGTTGCGCTGATGCTGGAGCTCGCTGGCGCGAAGTGGACACCCCGTTTTGTTGATATGTTCAACGGGGAGGCGCGCAGCGCCGCGTATCGCGAGATCAACGTAATGGGCGAAGTGCCGGTGCTGGACGACGGCGAAGTTCGGCTGTCACAGTCTGGTGTCATCCTTGATTATTTGGCTGAGAAACTCGGCAAGTTTGGCCCGGACAACAACGAAGAACGGCGCGAAATTTTGCGCTGGATATTGTTCGACAACCACAAATTCACCAGCTTCATGGCGACCTATCGCTTCATGAAAAATTTTGCGCCAACGTCTGCCGATCCTGCTGTGTTGGCGGTGTTTCGTCAGCGCGCCGAAGCCGCGTGGAAGGTGCTGGACACGCATTTGGCTGGCCGCCAATGGGTGGTCGGCAATCGTATGACCATCGCTGATTTGTCGCTGTGCGGCTATGTTTATTTTCCCGACGAAATCGGCGTGGATTGGAACGATTACCCCAACATCCGCGACTGGTCGCAACGCATAAAAGCCCTGCCCGGCTGGAAGCATCCTTATGATTTGATGCCGGGGCATCCGATTCCGAAGAAGGCTTAAGGCCATGAGCGTCATCAAATCCGCGCTGAACACGCGCAGTGAAGAATTCAAAACCAATGCGGCGACGATGGGGAAGCTGGTCGATGATCTACGCGAAAAGACAGCGCAAGTCGCGCTCGGCGGATCGGAAGATGCGCGGGCGAAACATCTGGCACGCGGGAAATTATTGCCACGCGAGCGGGTCAATTCGCTGCTCGATCCAGGTGCGGCATTTTTAGAATTGTCGCCGCTCGCGGCGTGGGATATGTACGGTGGCGAAGTGCCTGCGGCCTCAGTGATTACCGGCATTGGCCGAGTTAACGGCATCGAGTGCATGATTATTGCGAACGACGCGACGGTAAAAGGCGGTACCTACTATCCACTGACGGTGAAGAAGCATTTACGCGCACAAGAAATTGCCGCCGAGAATCGTTTGCCGTGCATTTATTTGGTCGATTCCGGTGGCGCATTTTTGCCGGCGCAAGAAGATGTGTTTCCTGACCGCGAACATTTCGGCCGGATCTTTTTTAATCAAGCCAATATGTCGGCGCAGGGTATTCCGCAAATTGCGGTAGTGATGGGTTCATGCACCGCCGGCGGCGCTTATGTGCCGGCCATGTCGGATGAATCGATCATTGTGCGTAAT
>JANYAW010000015.1 GCA_025361105.1 Rhodocyclaceae bacterium
TCCGTCTACGCGATCTCGGCGTCGATCACATCACCCGCGAAACCTTTGCTGCCAGCGTCAATTTAGGCGGCGAAGTCTTGCTGGCGCTAGGCTTTGATGCAGTTACAGCGGAGCGCACGACGACCTCCTTTACTGAATACGATCATCGCCTAATCGCGAATCAATATGCGGTGAACAAGGACGAAGCGCTGTTGATGCAGACCGCGCAAGCTGCGGCGCGCGAGCTCGAGGAATTGTTCGAGGCGGATACGGAGATCGGCCAGCAAACGCTCCAGACGGAAAGCTCAGCTAGTCAAGCGGCGATAAACCTCGGCAAGTCGTAGCGGCAGCTTGGTCACATCGGCCAGCACCGAATAGCTGGCCTCGCCATAAAGTCGCTTCAGATAGTCCGCGCCGTGCCTATCGATGGTCACACAATATGGGCGGATACCCGCGTAACGCGCCTCTTGCAAGGCGCGGCGGGTGTCTTCGATACCATAATGGCCGCGATATTCGTCGCCGAAATCATCTGGCCTGCCATCCGACAGCGTGACTAATAATTTGTGTCTTGCGTCTTGTGCACCCAGCAGTTTTGATAGATGCCGAATCGCCACCCCCATGCGCGTGTAGTCTTTCGCCGCGATGCCGCTGATGCGATTTTTTACTTCGTTGCTGTAAGTTTCATCGAAAGTTTTGATGCGATAAATATCGCATTGAGTGCGCGTCCAGCCCGAGAATCCGTAGATAGCGTAACGGTCATCCAAAGCCTCAAGCGCCTCGCACAACATCACCAATGCTTCGCGCTCAGCATCATTGACCCAGCCCTTGGTCGAGCCACTCATATCGACCATAAACATTACCGCGAGCGAGCGTTCGATGCGTTGACGGCGACAAAATAATCGTGGGGAGATTTCTGCGCCTGCACGTTTATCTGCCAACATTTCGACTAGCGAATCAAGATCGATTTCTTCGCCGTCGGTCTGTCGGCGTAGCACTTTATCTTCACCACGCAGCACTTCAAAACGACGGCGAATCTGGCGGATTTGTGGCGCGTGACGGCGGCGAATTTCACCTACATAATTCTCCTCGCCGCGCTCGCCATCATGCTCATAAAGTCGGCACCACTGTTGCCGATATGCCTGCCGGTGGTAATCCCATTCGTCGTAAATCTGATCCGGCTGCGCGGCCTGCGTGGCGGGTGTGGTGGGCGTTTGCTCGCGAGCGCTGCCGGCAATCACCGCTTGCCACTGGCCCTTGCCCGCTGCCTGTGCATTGCCAACTGGCACATCGGTTTGTGGTGATTGCGCCGCTTTTCCTGTCGCCTCGTCAATGCTCCCTGCGGCGTCGCCGTCGTCCGCCATTGCGTCCGCAGCAAGCGGTGCAAAATCATCATCGCCCTGCCCCGCGCCACCAATACCGCGCAACGTGTTTGATGCAGCCCGTTCGACAACGCGCGGCTGCTGAATTTTTTCCAGCCGAATCTTCATCACAGCCGCAGGATCGAGCGTGCCAAGGTGTACAAGCTTTGGCGGTGGCAAATTACGGAGGCGAAGTGCTTCGAGCAGACGCAGGCTATCGGCGACGGTTGATGTTGCGCTCAGCTGGTTTGCGGCATCTTTCAATGCCTCAGGCCACGACCCTCTAATCCCCATGATTTCAGCCGCGAGGCCTGGCAATTCCTCGGCCAAGCAGGCTTCATGGCGCACTGCTTCGAGCGCGGCCAACCAGCACAAGGCTTGCGCTGGATCCGTCCATAAATTCGCCTGCGCTCCAATGTCTTCGCTGAATGTGCCGTAGCGAATTTGTGCCCACAACATCACCGCCGTCGCCGTGTAGAGCAATCGATTGGCAGCAGGTTCGGCAAAATTATCGAATCGTGGCGGCAGATAGATGAACTCAGTGTCAGTCCATCCGATGTGACTCTCTTTCAACGGTAATTCGTCACCACCAAGTGCACGCAAAAATAATGCAATTTGCCGTTGCACATCAACAAATGCCACACCTCCACGACCGGAATATTCGGCGACAAAACCGTCAATATCTTCGAACCGCTGTCCGGCCACCTTCGGGCCATGCGCATCGAAATCTGCTAGTCCTCGCTTGAGCCAAGCAATGAATCCGGTCTCGCCTATCAGTTCCAAAACGCGGGGCGCAGCCACGCAGACTTGATGCGCTAATTCCGCATCAGTGATAGCCATCACCCTCGCCCATTGCAGCACCAAATCTTGCTGCCCACGTGGCAACGGCTCCAACAAAGTTGCTGCACGTTTCAAGCCGCGATGCGACGGTGAGGCAAACAATATTTCGTCGAGCCGGACGACTAATTCTTCAGCAAAAAGGCGACGACTGGTCATGGAGGATTGTTGACTTTGTCAGTTGGTGCTGGTGACACGCCGCAAATCAAGGTCGAAGCGTGTGATTCCGAGCTTAGGTGTTTTTTTCATCCGCCACTAAGCGCTTGCACAATCACCACATCATCGTCTGCGTGCATCGCTTGCGACAATACCTCTGCCGATACCCCGTTAACGAAGACGCGAATGTGACGCCGCACTTTTTGTTGCTCGTCAATCATGCGAAATCGAATGCCGGGATATTGCCTGTCCAAATCCATCAACAGCTCATCGAGCGTCGCTCCGCTGGCCTCAGCTTGACTGCTTTCGGTGTAGGAGCGCAATGCGCTTGGAATGAGAACCTTCAACGTCACCTGCCCTTACAGATTGAGCGCTTCAACGGCGTAGATTTCCGGCAGATGTCTTGCCATACATTCCCAATTTTTTCCTTCGTCGCGGCTCATCCACAACTCGCCGCTAGTGGTGCCAAAGTACAGCCCAACTGAGTCATGCGTATCGCAACACATGGCCTGTCGCTTCACCGTCCACCAGGCTTGCTCTGTCGGCATGCCGGCATCCTGACGCTGCCATGCCTCGCCACCATTACGCGTCACATAGACTGCTGGCTTTCCATCAGGACTGGTGCGTGGCCAAACCTGCGTTCCATCCATCGGGAAGACCCATGCGGTGTTGTCATCGCACGGATGCACCGTCATCGTGAAACCAATATCACCAACCTCGGGCGGCATGTTTTTGCCGATACGCACCCACGTGTCGGAAGGTCGATCAATGCGATAAATACCGGAATGATTTTGCTGGTAAATCCGGTTGGGATTGCTTGGACACATGCGCAAGCAATGCGGATCATGGAAACCTGGTTGCGTTACATCGAAGCCGAAGCCCTCGGGCACCTCCATGCCGTTGATTAGAACCCGCCACGTCTTGCCGCGATCAATCGACTCGTGCACGCCACCACCCGACATGCCGAAATACAGATGATCTGGATTGCGTGGATCAACGGTGATTGAATGCAACTTCGGGCCATCGGGCGTGCCATCTTTTTCAGATCCCATCCACTCGCGAAATTGCGGGTCATCATTGACGCTGGAAAATCCGCTCCAAGTCACGCCGCCGTCGTCGGATCGGAACAAGCCTTGCGGCGAAGTACCGGCGTACCAAACACCGGGCTCATTGCTGTGCGCGGGTGTCAGCCAAAAGGTGTGATCTACAGCACGGCCTGTTTCGCCTTCCGGCGCTTTGGTAAACGCCGGCGGCTGCGCGGCTTCTTTCCAAGTACATCCTTCGTCCACAGAGCGAAAAATTGTCGGCCCGAGATGGCCTGTTTTCGCCGCCGCGAGTAGCGTGGTCTTATCGCGTGGATCAAGCACTAAATGGCTAATGATGTGGCCGAGAAAATGCGGACCGTCGACCGTCCACTCGCGTCGATTTGCATCAGCGCGAAATATCCACGCCCCTTTACGCGTCGCCACTTGCAGCACCGTGGTCGTCATTTCGCCCTCCTTGCGATTGGAATTACAGATATCGTATCAAACAACATTTACTTGCGCATCATTTGCACCGTATCCAGTACATCATCAATGCCGCAGCACCGAGTGCACAGCTTGCGGAAAAATTAAAGGCGACGGCGGCACCAAGGTGTTCATACAACTCACCGAATAACAGCGATGCGGGAAACAGCATTAGCCCGCTCACCAGATTGAACCAGCCAAAGGCGGTTCCGACATGACTTTGCGCGGCAAGATCGGCGACCATGGCTTTTTCGACACCTTCGGTCATTGCGATAAAAAGTCCGTAGGTCGCGAACACCAGGTAAAGCCCTGTCAGACTAGTTTCGATGCTGCCAAGAATTAGGTACACGATGGCATACAGCGCCCAGCCTGCAACGATAAAACGCTTTCGCCCCCAGCGATCAGATAAACCCGACAGTGGCGTCAGCAATAACACCGCGATTGCCGATACTGCAGCCCACATTAGGGGAATTTGCGCTTGCGGAACACCTAGCTCTTGCGCGCGCAATAGCAAAAACATGTTCGATGAATTGCCCAGTGAAAACAGTCCTACGACCAGCAAATAACGTTTGAACTGTGGCGACAGACGGTGCATTTCCCAATCGAATGGAGCAGATGGAGCTCGGGTCGGCAAGTTCAAAACTTCCGGCTCGCGTATCGCCAGTGACAGCGCTAGGGTGATCAGTGCCGGAATAATCGCCCAGAAAAAAATTTCGCGCAGTGGCACTTGCAGGCTCAATAACAAAGCCGCGAGCAATGGCCCGATTACCGCACCAGCGTTATCCATTGCGCGATGCACACCAAATGCAATCCCGCGATGTTCGGCGCCAGCGGCGTTGGCGAGTAACACATCGCGCGGTGAAGTGCGCAGCCCTTTGCCGATGCGGTCAGTAATGCGAATCAACAAAACGCCTGTCCAGCTGGTGGCAAAGGCGACCAACGGGCGGCTCGCTCCGGCCAGAAAATATCCAATCACAATCCATGGTTTTGTCGTTCGCGTGCGATCAACAATCACGCCGGATACCAGCTTAAGCAAGCTAGCCACGGCCTCGGCAGCGCCTTCGATAATGCCCAGCGTTTTGGGGCCGGCCATCAACACCGACGAAAGATAGAGCGGTAGCAGCGGGTAAAGCATCTCGCTGGCTGAATCGTTAAATAGACTTATCAAGCCAACCAGCCAGACGCTTCTCGGCAGTGCTCTTAGCGCAGAGAATTTCATGCGGTATCAGGCGATAGCCAACGCAGTCATTGCGCGATGCCAAGGTCCTCGCTGTACGCCACAGTTTTCATATGAAATTCAACCGGCCCAGTCGGTTGTGCATGAAGGAACTGCTCTACGAAAGGGTCACTCGATGCCTGCAAGTCAGTCGGTGTGCCTTCGGCTACGACGGTACCGTCATGTATGAGATAAGCGTAGTCAACCATTTTTAAAGACTCGGTTACGTCATAAGTAACGACGATAGAGGTCACACCCAGTGCGTCGTTCAGGCGCCGGATTAACAGGGCGATGACGTTGAGCGAAATCGGATCGAGACCGGCGAAGGGTTCATCGTACATCGTCAGCATCGGGTCGAGGGCGATGGCTCTGGCCAAAGCCACACGCCGCGCCATGCCGCCTGACAATTCATTGGGCATCAAGTGTGAAGCGCCACGCAGACCAACAGCTTGCAGCTTCATTGTCACCAAATCGCGAATTAGTTCATCTGGCAGATCAGTGAGTTCCCGTAGCGGGAAGGCCACATTTTCGTACGCCGAAATATCACTGAACAATCCACCGGCCTGAAACATCAGGCCAAAATTTCGTCGCATCGCATAGAGGCCGTCACTGTCCAATTCATGAACGACTTTTCCGTCCACTCGAACGCAGCCCTGCGCCGGTCGCAGTTGTCCGCCAATCAAGCGCAGCAAGGTGCTTTTGCCGGAACCACCTACACCAAGGATAGCCACCACTTTGCCGCGCGGAATGCGCATATTGATGCCATCGAAAATTTTTTTCCCTGCAAATGAAAAATGCAGGTCTTCAATCTCGATTAGCGTTTCAGATTTTTGCGTCATGTGGGTCTTAACTTTCAGAGTGGAATTGCGACTTTATCAGTTGGTGCTGGTGACACGCCGTTAGCAATAAAAGAATTAGCCGACCAACACACCAGCCATCCCTACCTTGCGTCCGACCGGATCAATCAACACGCCGGGGTTCATCACGCCTTGCGGGTCGAGTACCGCTTTCGCGCCGGCCAAGGCACTGCGAAATAGCGGCGCGGATTCGACCTCGTAGCCGCTGCGATGATCGCGCCCTACCGCGTGATGATGCGTAGAGGTGCCGCCCAGGCCGACTACCAAATCATTCGCCGCGCGCTTGATTTCACACCACGCCGCCAGCGATTGATCGAGATTGGCGGTGGCACTGCCAAGCGCGGCGAAGGTGAAATACGGCGCTACGCCATCGGCATAAACGTGGGTGAAACGACAGGAGACGAGGCCATGGTTGCCGGTGGCTTTTTTTATCGCGCGTTGCATGCCTTCTTTCACGCCGGCATAAAACGCGTCAAATTTATCCCAGGTTATTGCCGTCTCAAAGGTATCGAGCATTGCACCGCGCCCAATCATAGGATCGCGTAAATATGGCATACGAATAAAGGTGTCGCGCCACGCACCTGCTGCACCACTGCGTGCGCCTTCGCTGTTTTGCGTCGGCTGATTGACGCTCGCCGCATCATACAAACCGCCGCAATCGCTGACAATTTCCAGCGCGCGTTGCATGGCCGAATTGACTGCATGATCAGCCGATTCAAAGCCCAAAACCAAGGTCGGACTTTTACCATCGCCAATATGAAAATTGGCCACTTCATCGGCATCAAGCAAACGGCAATTGCTGGGATTGAGTCCTGACTGGGCAAGCATACGAACACATAGAACGGCGCTTTTCATATCGACAAAAGTTGCGCTGGCACTGGCGCGAAATATCGGGCGCGTTTGCAGTCGCATCCAAGCTTCGGTAATCACGCCGCAAATACCTTCGGAGCCGATGATGAGCCGATCCGGTGCTGGTCCGGCACCGCTCGCTGGCAGGCGACGCGTTTGCAAAACACCTGCGGGCGTCACCGTGCGAGTCGACTCAACCATGTCGTCGATATGCGTCGCGCCAGTCGCATAATGCCCACCGGCGCGCGTCGCAATCCAGCCACCCAAGGTCGAGAACTGAAAGCTCTGCGGGTAGTGCCGCATGGTCAATCCGTGGGGCTTGAGTTGCGCTTCCAAATTCGGACCAAACGCACCGGCTTGAATGCGCGCCGCGCGACTCACCGTGTCGATTTCCAACACCCGATTCAAATGCTGCAAATCCAGTGACACCGTTGCCGAATAACTCTCGCCCACCGCCGGTTCTACCCCGCCGCAAACGCTGGTACCACCGCCAAAGGGAATCACTGCGACGTTGCTGCGCGATGCCCAATCAAGTACGTCAACCACCGCCTGTTCGTCTTTGGGAAAGGCCACCCAATCCGGTGGATTCGGCACATTGCGCTGCCACATGCGCAGCAAATCAGCGAAGGATTTTCCATAGCTATGGGTCAGGCGATCGTAGTGCGAGCCGGAAAAGATTGCTTGCAAACTCGCAGGTGGTATGCCGCGCGAAGGACGCAATTGCACGTCAGACTCCTGCGGTATAGCCACGCCAGCGGCATTCGCACCAAGCCCCAGCAGCGTGGCTTTGATGCTTGCTTGCTCAGCGCTCGAAAGCTCTTCAGTCGCATTACCCCAACCCCAAAAACGGCGACGTGGCTCGATAGAAAGTGTGTCAGTCATATTAATTCCTTGTGCCAGGTTTTACAGCGTGTGGCCGGTGAACGAGCCATTTCATCGCCAGCACCAACTAGCGAATTTCGTCAGCTCGGTGTTAGAGTTCATGGGATCAATTTTAGTTCAGGCAAATTCATGGGTAACCACCTCTCCGACATCAGTCAAGTCATTCAGCTCGCCATCGCACCGGTATTTCTATTGACCGCGATTGCCACCATGATTAACGCCATGAATACCCGCCTCGGTCGTATCGTTGATCGCCGCAGGGTAATTCTGGATCGGCTCGAAAATACAGTACGTGAGCACCACCCTATATGGAGCGCAGAAATGGAGCAGCTTAGACGACGCAGTCGGCTGATTTATTTCGCCATGTTTGGCGCAGTACTCGCCGCCTTGCTGATCTGCCTGGTGGTTGCCGGATCGTTTCTCGGCGCTCTGCTGGGCATCGAAATTTCACGCGAAATCGCCGGACTATTTGTTGCCGCGATGTTGGCAATGATCGTTGCCTTGAGTTTGTTCTTGCGCGAGGTATTCTTGGCGGTAACGACCGGCGCCCACAATCGGCGTTGAGCGGTTTCAGAATACCGCGCGCACCAAATCATCGAGTGCCTGTGTCATCTCTGGCTCGTCCGTGAGCGCTCGGGCGATTGCCGCAGTGCAAGCCAGAACCGGCGTCATTCCCGCCGCAATCAGCAATCCGGCATGCACCAGCAAACGCGTGCTGGCACCTTCGTCCAAGCCCTGCCCTTTCAGGTTGCGCGTCAACTCACCAAGCTTGACCAAGCGCTTTGCTGTCACTGCGTCAACACCGCTTTCTGACATCACAATTTGTGCCTCTGACGCCGCATCCGGATAAGAAAATTCCAGTGCTACAAAGCGCTGCCGCGTGCTCTGTTTCAATTCCTTCATCACGCTCTGGTAGCCAGGGTTGTATGAGATCACCAACATGAAATCATCGGCCGCCTGAATGCGCTCACTGCGCTTTTCAAGCGGCAACATCCGTCGTGTGTCGGTTAGTGGATGTATTACCACGGTCGTATCTTTGCGCGCTTCAACAATCTCGTCCAGATAACAAATCGCACCGGCGCGCACTGCCGCAGTAAGCGGTCCATCAAGCCATACCGTATCGGCACCGACAATCAAATAGCGTCCAACCAAATCAGCCGTGGTCAAATCATCATGACAAGAAATTGTCACTAACGGACGTTTGAGTCGCCACGCCATATGCTCAACAAATCGGGTCTTGCCGCAGCCGGTTGGACCCTTGAGCAGAACCGGCAATTGGCTTTTCGCGGCAGCCTCAAAGACGGAGATTTCATCACCGCTGGCCTGATAAAAGGGTTCATCGGCAAGACTGACCAGTTGCGCCGAAGCGTCTTGCGCTGCGTCAGGGTTTGGTGTCGTTTTCACGGTCAAAGAATCGGCAAAATGCAGGAACCGGATGGCGTTGACGAAATGCGGAACTGCCAGCATTGAGCAGCTTTGCTTCGTCGCAAGTTTGAATTTTTAATAGGCGTATCCGCGCATCCACCCGCGAATTTTCGTAGTAATCGCCGTCGCCTTCTTTTTGCGCCAACGTCAGCTGTTCGATGGCCAATGGCAATTGATGCAGCAACACGTAAGCCTCGGCTTGCGCACGATGCTGTTGCACCCGCCGCCCCATCATTGCATAGGTCTTCGCTTGCCGTTCATGCAACCCTGCATCACTCGGAAAATTCTGCAGGGCTTCGGCGACAACAGATAAAGCCTTGTCGTAATTTTTCGTTGTCAGCGACGCATCAATAAGTGCATAAGTGATGGCGTTTTCTTGAGGGAAGCGCCAATGCGCATCGGTCAGCAATTTGATCGCGCCAAGCACATCGCCCGTAGCCGTCATCACTTCGGCGACAAGCGTATCGAGCATCGGTGAGGAGAATTTATTTTGTGGTGCTTGGTGCAACCACGCCAACTCACGTGTCGCGTCCGCATAGGCGCGCGCTCGCAAATGTGCACGCGCCAAACCGTAATGCGCGCCAACCAATGCACCACTTTTCAAATCCGTCGTCAGCAATTGTTTGAAGTCGGCTGCGGCCTCGACTGGTGTACCCAATTCGGAACGCAATTTGGCGCGTACTAGCGAGAAATCCAGCGAGTCTTCCACCGTTTTATGTGGCCGGCCTTCAATCCGATTGCCCATATCGGCAATACGTTCTGTGGTCAGCGGATGGGTACGTAGATAGCTCGGCGCATTGTTGTCATAGACACGACCGAATTTTTGCAAACGCTCGAAAAAATTTCCCATGCCGCGAACATCCATGCCGGATTTTTCCAGCAAATCCAGCCCGATACGATCCGCTTCGCGTTCAAAATCGCGAGAGAAATTTAGTTGATTTTGGATGCCCGCCGCTTGCCCCGCGACCACCGCTCCCATAGTCGCATCCGAATTGCCGCGTGCGGCCAAAATCGCCAGGGCCATGGCAATCATGCTCACAACCTGTCCCTGACTGGAGCTAACCATCATGCGTGAAATATGGTGTTGGGTAACGTGGGAAATCTCATGTGAAAGCACACCCGCCAATTCAGACTCGGACTGCGCGGCGAGTATCAATCCGGTATGCACGCCTATGTAACCACCTGGGAGCGCAAACGCGTTCAAGGTCGTATCGCGCAAGGCAAAAAACTCAAACGTCTGGCGATTATTCTCAACATTTGCACCCAAACGACCACCAAGACGATTGAGATAGCTGCTGACTTCTGGATCGTCCAGATAGTTTGGTTCCAACGCGCGAATCTCTTGCATGATGGCCTCACCGGCTTTGCGTTCTGCATGCGGTGAAACTTCGGCTTGCGATATCTCGCCCAAATCCGGCAAGCCGTCGGCATATGCAGTCGATGCGAAGCAAGTCGCCACCACGATGCTGAGCAAGGTGGTGCGGAATCGTTTTCTAAAGTAAGGCGCGCGCATCGGGCTATGATAACGACTCGCCGCAATCAGGTTGTCACAAGATATTTCCACCGTCGCTTTTTTTCGTTTGCACGCAAATTTTCTTATCCAACGCCATGCCAAAACACTCAACTCCCTTAAGTCATTTCGATGCCGATGGCCATGCGCACATGGTTGATGTGGCGGCCAAACCAGCGACCAGGCGAGTGGCTCGCGCGACCGGAAGTATTCGCATGAAACCGAGCACCTTGAGGTTGATAACCGCTGGAGAAGCAAAGAAAGGTGATGTCCTTGGTATCGCACGGGTCGCCGCAATCATGGCGACCAAACGAACGGCAGATTTGATTCCCCTGTGCCATCCGCTCGCTTTGTCTCATGTCGCAGTGGAATTTTTTATTGATAGCGCGTCACCTGCCGTGAGCCTGGAAGTGACCGTAGCAACCACCGGTGCAACGGGCGTCGAAATGGAAGCGCTGACTGCCACCTCGGTTGGACTGCTGACGATTTACGACATGCTCAAGGCGGCAGATCGTGGCATGGTGATTGAAGCCGTACGATTGCTGGAAAAATCCGGCGGCAAATCGGGGCATTGGTTGGCTGCGCAAGCCAGCGAGGCGAAATCTATACGTAAGAAATCTTGATCACCTCAACTTCGCGCCAACCGATGGGGCTTTGAAACTTGACCACTTCATCAACTCGCGCCTTGAGTAATGCGCGCGCCAGCGGCGAAACCCAACTGATTTTTCCATTCACGGCATTGGCTTCGTCGATGCCGACAATCTGATAGCAAAACTCATCACCTTCTGCGTCGGTAATGCTTACCGTCGCGCCAAAAAAAACCTGGTCGATATTTTCCTGATTCGCCGGATCAACGACCACTGCCGTATCGAGTCGCTTGGATAGAAAACGGATGCGCTTGTCGATTTCACGCATGCGTTTTTTGCCATAGATGTAATCGCCGTTTTCAGAGCGATCCCCATTGCCCGCAGCCCATGAGACGACCTTGACGATTTCAGGTCGGTCGATTTTCACCAACTGTTCAAACTCGGCACGAATTGCCGCGTGACCGATGATGGTCATGTAGTTGGGCGATCCCGCCGGAAGCGCGGAGGCTTGCGGCGTTTCGTCGTCATCGTCGCTGGATGATTCTTTTACGAATGCTTTGTTCATTTTCTGTCCGGTTTCGACGGTGCGAATTTAACGGCGTATTGCCAGCACCAACTGGCAACTTTGCCACATTTGGCAAACCTTGTTGCGCTAAAATGTTGTCATTATCCGCAGCTTTTTGTCAGGGCACGCGCATTGTGTGCCCTGCTTTTTTGTGGACTGTTTTTGGAACCGAATAATCATGCCAAGAATTACCCTCCCCGACGGCTCACATCGC
>JANYAW010000053.1 GCA_025361105.1 Rhodocyclaceae bacterium
CGCCAGTCGAATCGCATCGTGCGTCAGTGCATTGCATGGCTGCGAGAAAATCCCGGGCCGGTGATAACTGACAATCACAAAGTCGCGCCGCCATCGCGCGAAGCGATGAAGTCGAACATGGAAGAACTTATTCACCACTTCAAATTGTTCACCGAAGGCATGCACGTTCCGGCCGGCGAAGCCTATGCGGCGATCGAGCATCCGAAAGGCGAGTTCGGTGTTTGGGCGGTGTCCGATGGTGCCAACAAACCTTATCGAATCAAATTGCGCTCACCGGGTTTTCCGCATTTGGCGGCAGTTAACGAAATGATGACCGGACACATGATTGCCGACGTTACGGCAATTATCGGGACGATAGACTTGGTGCTTGGGGATACCGATCGATGAGTCAGTCTTCATCATCTCTGCTAAGTGCCGATGCGTTAACGAGAATCGAACGCGAATGTGCAAAGTATCCTGCTGACCAGCGCCAATCAGCGGTCATGGCGGCATTGGCGATCGCGCAGGACGAACTAGGCTGGCTGGCAAAAGATACGATAGCCGCCGTTGCAAAAATCCTCGGCATGGCACCGGTCGCTGCTTATGAGGTGGCAAGTTTCTACAACATGTATGACCTGTCGCCGGTGGGAAAATTCAAAGTCACCGTATGCACTAATCTGCCTTGCGCGCTGTCGGGCGGTGTGGATGCGGCGGACTATCTCAAAAACAAATTGGGCATTGCGTTTAATGAGACTACGTCTGACGGAAAATTTACTTTGAAAGAAGGCGAGTGCCTCGGCGCTTGCGGTGATGCGCCGGTGATGATCGTGAATAACAAACGGATGTGTAGTTTTATGCATCCCGAACAAATCGATGCCTTGCTCGCCGAGTGCGGACACAGCAAGGTGGGGGCGTAGTTCATGGCGCTGATTTCCGCACTCAATCCCTTGCTGACTACGGGTTGGTCACGCGGTGACAATGGCTGGCGTTTACGCGACTACGAAGCGCGTGGTGGCTACGTTCAATTGCGTCGTTTGCTCAGCGACAAAGTATCACAAGACGACCTGATCGCCGAGGTCAAAAAATCAGTGTTGCGCGGACGCGGCGGTGCGGGCTTTCCGACTGGCCTCAAATGGAGCTTCATGCCACGCGCTTTCCCTGGCGACAAATATGTGGTTTGCAATTCCGACGAAGGTGAACCGGGCACTTTCAAAGATCGTGACCTGATGCGCTTTGATCCTCACGCCGTGATTGAAGGCATGATCATTGCTGGCTATGCGATGGGCGCGGGGCGCGGCTACAACTACATACACGGCGAAATTTTTGATATTTATGAGCGCTTTGAAGAAGCGTTGGACGAGGCGCGTTTGGCCGGGTTGTTAGGCCAAAAAATTCTCGGTTCCGAATTCAGCTTTGAACTTTTTGCGCACCACGGTTATGGCGCTTACATTTGCGGCGAAGAAACCGGATTGCTGGAGTCGCTGGAAGGCAAAAAAGGCCAACCACGCTATAAGCCGCCGTTCCCCGCCAGCTATGGTTTGTACGGCAAGCCAACGACCATAAACAACACTGAAACCTTTGCGGCGATTCCATTTATTCTCGCCATGGGGGGCGAGAAATTTTTGGGTATGGGCAAGCCCAACAATGGCGGCACGAAATTATTTTCTGTATCCGGCCACGTTAATCGTCCCGGCAATTACGAAATTCCCTTGGGCACGCCGTTCTCCACCTTGCTCGAAATGGCGGGCGGCATGCGTGGAGGGCGCAAACTCAAGGCAGTGATTCCAGGCGGCTCATCGGCGCCGGTGTTGCCTGCAGAAATTATGATGAATACGACAATGGACTATGACTCGATTGCCAAAGCCGGCTCGATGCTGGGTTCCGGTGCGGTCATCGTGATGGATGAGAGCGTGTGCATGGTGAAGGCCTTGGAGCGTTTGTCGTATTTTTATTTTGAAGAATCTTGTGGTCAGTGCACACCCTGCCGCGAGGGCACTGGATGGTTGTATCGCGTGGTGCATCGCATTGAACACGGCGAAGGTCGCGCCGAGGATTTGGATCAGTTGAATCGCGTCACCGATAACATCATGGGTCGAACGATTTGCGCATTGGGCGACGCGGCATCGCTGCCGGTGCGCAGCTTCATCAATCATTTCAAGAGCGAATTTGAGTATCACATCGAAAACAAAAAATGCTTGGTTGATCCGGCAATTCAACGCGCGGGCAGCGGATTTTTCAGGATGGAGTCAACGTAATGCTAGAGATAGAAATCGACGGCACAACGTTGCAAGTTGAGGACGGGAGCACCGTGATTGAGGCGGCGAATCAGCTTGGCACCTACATCCCTCATTTTTGTTATCACAAGAAATTGTCCATTGCGGCGAATTGCCGTATGTGCTTGGTGCAAATTGAAAAGGCACCCAAGCCGATGCCGGCCTGTGCTACTCCGGTGACCAACGGAATGAAGGTGTTTACCCATTCCGATTTGGCGGTGAAAGCGCAAAAAGGCGTGATGGAATTTTTGTTGATTAACCATCCGCTGGATTGCCCGATTTGTGACCAAGGTGGCGAATGCCAGTTGCAGGATTTAGCCGTCGGTTACGGTGATTCAGCGTCGCACTACACTGAAGAAAAGCGAGTTGTACAAAATAAAGATCTCGGGTCGCTGGTGTCGACC
>JANYAW010000072.1 GCA_025361105.1 Rhodocyclaceae bacterium
GGTGCCGGTTCCGCTCTGACAGCGCTTCTTGCGGGCATGGCGGGTGTGGATAAAGTAAACTTTTTCCGGCGCGTGTTTTTGGCCTCGCGCGCCTTGCGCGAGGCTATGACGATACCGGGACGGATGCTGGCGGGACTGACCGTTTTCGCAGCAGCGTTTGGCGTTGATCCACAGGCAAATCTTGCCTACCTAATTTTTTCGCTTGGCATCAGCGCATTGGTGGTTGATGCCAGTGCCGCGCTGCTGTTACGCCGCCGCGCACCGCGATTGCAGGCGCGCCGTTTGCTTCCCGAATTTGTCACAGCGAGCCAGATCGCAGCGTATCGCATCGAACTACATAATCTTTCTGCGCGCTCACATCCGTCACTCCATTTGAGTGAAAGATTGCGCCAGACTTGGCCGACTACACAAATGCTGCAAGCGCAGCGCGGCGCAGCGGTCGGCAATCGGTTTGACCAGCGCGTGGGCTATCCGGCGTTTATCGATAGCTTGCGCCGTCTGCGTGCGATCGATGTGATGCCGGTTTTTGTACCCGCACTGCTGCCCGGACAACGTGTCGTGGTCGATTTGGCATTGCGGCCAGTGGCGCGTGGCTTGGCCGTTTTTGAGCAACTCTATGCATTGCTCGACGGCCCGCTCGGCTTGATTCAGTTGCGCCAGCCAGTGAAAGTGAGCGAGGCCACGCTACCAGTTTTGCCAGTGCGAATCGCGGTGGAACTGCCATCCGCATCGAGTCGCCGCCAGTTGCAACTTGGCGGAATTTCGCTGGCGCAAAGCGTCGGTGATGCTGAGGAATTTCGTTCACTGCGCGACTATCGCGCGGGCGATCCCTTGCGCTCGATTCATTGGCGCAGTTTTGCGCGCACGAGTAGGCCGATGGTGCGTGAAATGCAGGAAGAATTTTTTTCGCGGCACGCACTGGTGCTAGATTGTGCTGCACCATTTCGCTTTGCGCCGAGTTTCGAAACCGCAATAGCGATGGCGGCATGGTTGGTGGCAAGGCCACAAGATGCCGACAGTTTGCTTGATTTAATGTTTGTCGGCGATCGTGTGCATAGGCTGACGGCGGGGCGTGCGCTGGGCGGCACGGACGCAATGTTGCGCGTGCTGGCCGCGCTGGAACCGACGCCAACAGACAGCATCGAATTGCTCATGCAAAGCGTGCAGCACCATGCGGCGCTGGTGTCTTCGGTGGTGGTGATTTTGTTGGCATGGGATGCGCCGCGCCAGCAAGCCATGCGTGCGCTTTTGGCGAGTGGTGTGCAATTGACGGTGTTGATCGTTGGCGAAAATTCGAGGCTGGCGAGTGAGTCGAGCGAAGTGGATTTTCGTGGTTCCTTGCGTTGGATTTCGCCAAGGTTTGACACGCAAATACCTGCGCCGGCAGCGGTATAAATGTAATGAAAGCGCCAATTTTCCTGCGCACCGCCGCGATGATTTTTTGGGGTTTCGCCAGTGGCAATGCACTTATTGGCGCGTTGCTCGCAGCAATGCTGTTGCTCATCAGCGTGCTGGCTACGGGCGAGCGTCTGCGCCTGACGCTGACTGACGAAGATGTTCAACGGATTGTCGATATCAGCATGTTGACGTTTGTCTTGGCGGTAGCGGCGCTGCTGGCATCCAAAGGTTTGCCTGCGGGCTTGCTGCTCGGCGTTGGCTGGCTGCCGGTGATTTTGTTGCCGCTGTTGCTGCTCCAAGCCATCGCTCACGCGCCGATAAAAATTCGCTACGTGGCTTGGTCGATGCGCCACTCAACACGCCCAGAGGCAGATCAGCCAATCGACATTAGCGCGTTGTGGTTCGCCATCACGCTGCTCGCCGCAGGTGTTTTGGCCGGTCCCGTGCGTTGGTTTTTCTGGATACTGGCGGCGCTGTTGCTGAGCTGGTTTTTTGTCGTGCGAAATTCTTCAGCAGCTTCGTCGACAAGCTTCGTCGGCGCAGGATTGTTGGCTATCGCCCTGGCGTTTTTCCTCGGTCTGGGAATTCAAAGCACACAGCTGGCTTTGCAGCAATGGTTTGTCGACGCGCTCTCTGACACCGATAACTCTCCCTATCAAAACCAAACCAGCATCGGCGAGTTGGGCCGCGTCAAGCTTTCCGACAGCATCGTCTGGCGCGTCACGCAGCCGGTTCCGGCAAAGGTACCGCTGCTGATGCGTAGTGGTGTTTTTAATGTTTTCGATGGCCGCAACTGGACGGCGCGTCAGGATGCTTTCAAACCGTTTGCGGCGACCCCAAATACTTCGCCCGGTGCTGGCGAAATCGGCCCGCTGATATTGCGCGGCGAGACGCGCAAGGGCATGGCGCTGCTGCCACTGCCGACAGGTATCAGTCGAGTGAATTTGCACGTGGGGCAGCTTGAACGCAATGGCTACGGCATCCTGCGAATAAGCGAGGCACCGGGTTTGTTGTCGCTCGCCATCACCACATCGAGTAATGCGGCGCAGGCATCGCCGCTCGCCAGCGATTTAGTCGTCGATGAAAAATATCGCGCGCTGCTGAGGCGATTGCCTGAATTGGCAGCACTCAAAGACCAGCCCGCACTTGTGCGAATATCGGGGCTCAAAAATTGGCTGGTGGCGAATTTTCGTTACACGCTTTATCTCGGCGACGCTGCCAGCGGCGCACGCGATATCGAACGATTTTTGTTGCAAGATCGCGCCGGTCACTGCGAATATTTCGCTACCGCTTCGGTCTTGCTGTTGCGCAGTCTTGGCATTCCGGCACGCTATGTCACGGGTTACTCAGTGCAGGAATTCAGCAATCTTGAAAAAGTTTTTGTAGTACGCCAGCGTCACGCGCACGCATGGGTCGAGGCGTATGTCGACGGGCGCTGGACAGAGCTTGATACCACTCCGGCGATATGGCTGGAAACCGAGGCCGAGCAAAACACTTCGCCGTGGCGGCCGGTGCTGGATTTGTTCGACTTTGCGTGGCGATGGCTGCGCGAATGGCGAGAAAATTTCGTGGTCAGCGATCACATTGGCGGCCTCGCACTCATTGGCGCGCTGCTGTTTGCAGTGTTGGCCTGGCCGACATTTCGTCGCAGCAAAATGACGCTAGCGGCGGGTGGAGCCGGTTTGTCAAAAGGCGTGCGTGACGACATGGACAATGATGCTGACGCAAATGCGTTTCAACAGATAGAAGCCAAGATGGCCAAACTCGGCCTCGCTCGCACAACGGCCGAGCCGCCGCGCACCTGGCTGCGACGATTGGCCATTGAGGCTCGCTCGCTAATCACCGCCGAACAATTAGCAGTAGCGGGTGCAGTGGTTGATGCGCTGTACCGGCGACGTTACGGCGGAGCAAACTCGCGCTAGGCAAACGTCGTCAGAAGCTTTTTTATTGGCGCAGGAAGTGCGACGCTTTTTATGTCGTCCAAGTCGTGCCATTCCAACCCGGACTCCATCGCTTGAGTGTGCGTGGTGACATTGCAAATCAACGGCGTGATGTGCAATCGAAAATGGGTGAAAGTGTGAACGCCAGTTGGTGCTGGTGACACGCTGTCGATTTGGCAACCGTAGTGATGTTGAGCAAAATATTCGGCATTGAGCGCGTTCGGCAGTTCCGGCAAGGAAAGCAGGCCTCCCCAAATTCCCACCGATGGACGCCGTTCCAATAACACACGATTTTTGCGGCGCAAAATCAGCAGGGTGACTTCGCGTTGCGGAAGTTCGCGGCGCGCTTTTCTGTGCGGCAATTCTGCTTGTCGATTGGTCGCCTGTGCGACGCAAATTTCGAGCAACGGACATTCATCGCAGCGCGGTTTGCTGCGCGTACAAAGCGTCGCACCCAAATCCATTTGTGCCTGGTTATAGATGTCGCCATGCTTGGCCGGCATCAGCGTTTCTGCGAGTGACCATAGTTGTTTCTCGACGCGCGCTTCTCCAGGAAAGCCCTCGATGCCAAAGGTGCGCGTCAGTACGCGTTTGACATTGCCATCGAGTATCGGCGCACGTGCGGCGAAGCAAAATGTAGCGATGGAATTGGCCGTCGAACGGCCTATGCCGGGCAGTGCGCAAAGCCGCTCCGGCTCGCGCGGGAATTTCCCGCCATACGCATTCACGACCACACGTGCACAAGCATGGAGATTTCTTGCTCTCGCGTAATAACCCAGACCGCTCCACAGCGCCATCACCTCGCCAACCGGTGCAGCGGCCAAATCTTCCAGCGTCGAAAATCGCGCGAGAAACCTTGCGTAATAAGGCAGCACGGTCGCCACCTGAGTTTGCTGCAACATAATTTCCGACAGCCAGACGCGGTAAGCGTCCGTGGTGTTTTGCCACGGCAAATCATGGCGACCGCTGCGCTTGTGCCAGCGTATCAGCCGACCCGAAAAATCGCTCACGGCTTATCAGGTGATTGGGTAATGACGCGGCTCGCGGCCAACTTGGCGCGCGTGCGTGCTTCGCTAGTCGTGTCCGCATTGGCCACCGCGACACCCATGCGGCGCTTCAAAAAACTCTCCGGTTTGCCGAACAAACGCAAATCAGATTCGGGGATTTGCAATGCGGCGTCGATGCCATCGAAGCTGATGCCGACCGCTTCCAGTCCGCCATAAATCACCGCCGATGCGCCGGGCCGTCGCAGGCTGGTGTCGACCGGCAAACCGAGTATCGCCCGCGCATGCAATTCAAATTCCGACAAGCGTTGCGTTGCCAATGTCACCAGTCCGGTGTCGTGCGGCCTTGGGCTGACTTCAGAAAACCAGACCTCGTCGCCTTTGACAAAAAGCTCGACGCCAAAGATTCCACGTCCACCCAAATTGCCGGTGACCTTGCGCGCAATCTCGCGTGATTTTTCCTTCGCGATGTCCGACATATTCATCGGCTGCCAGGATTCCACGTAATCGCCATTGACTTGCACATGGCCGATGGGCTCGCAAAAATAGGTTTCGATTTCGCCGTTCGCATTCGCCGCGCGCACAGTCAGCAAAGTGATCTCGTACTCGAAATCAATAAAGCCTTCGACAATAATTCGCCCCGCGCCAACGCGTCCACCCGCTTGTGCATAATCCCATGCGGTTTGTACATCGGCAGAATTTTTTAAAAGCGATTGCCCCTTGCCGGAGGAAGACATCACCGGTTTGACCACGCAGGGATAACCAATGCCGCCAGCAATCGCCGCCTGCAATTCGGCCAAGGAATCGGCAAAGGCATAGGGCGAAGTCGGTAGCGACAAGGTTTCGGCAGCCAGCCGGCGTATGCCTTCGCGGTTCATCGTGAGTTGCGCCGCGCGTGCCGTCGGGATCACCACCGCCAAGCCTTCGCGCTCAATCTCGACCAGCGTGGCCGTGGCAATCGCTTCGATTTCCGGCACCACAAAATGCGGCCGTTCCAATTCAATCACCGCACGCAAAGCGGCGCCATCGGTCATCGTCACCACATGCGAGCGGTGCGCCACCTGCATCCCCGGTGCGTCGGCGTAGCGATCCACGCCTATCACTTCTACGCCCAGACGCTGAAGTGCAATAATGACTTCCTTGCCCAATTCACCGCAGCCAAGCAGCATCACACGGGTCGCGGAGTTCGATAGCGGAGTACCAAGTTTCATGAGGAAATCCTGAATGTTTGAAGTGATTCGTTATTCTAGGGAAACTCCGAAGCAGCGGTCAGAAAGAACTGTCATACCTACCCAAGCGGGAATGACCGAGGTGGGACTAAATCAGTATTTCCCTAAACAATACTCACTAACGCCTTCATGTCAGCCACCGAACCTTCACACCGCTCATTGCGCCAATCGCTAGGCCAGTTCGCCACCGGCATCACGGTGGTCACGGCGCGTGGCACAGACGGTCGCTTTGTCGGCCTCACGGTGAATTCATTCGCCGCCGTTTCGCTTGATCCGCCGCTAATTTTATGGAGCCTGACGGCCGATTCAAAACTACTGCCCGCCTTCGAAGCTTGCACACATTTCGCAGTCAATGTTTTATCCGCTGATCAAGCCGATATTTCGCGTCGTTTTGCCGGCGCGCGGGTGGATAAATTCTCCGGTCTGGATTTGCGAGTTGGTGCTGGTGACACGCCCTTGATCGTCGGCTGCTGCGCCAGTTTTGAGTGTCGTCGCGATGCGCAATATCCAGGCGGTGACCACGTGATATTCGTCGGTCATGTCGAGCGCCATCACCGCAGCAAGGAAGCGCTCGCGCCGCTGCTGTTCCACGCCGGACATTACCGTCATCTTGGTGATTAGACTGTTCGCGCTGCTGCTGTGTGTGATCGCAATGCCAGCGTTGGCAGGCCTTGTCGAAGGCATGGCGGCCTTCGAGAAGAAGAATTACAAAGCCGCGCTGACCCAGCTGAAAGCACCCGCAGCCAAAGGCAACCCCGCTGCGCAAACCCGGCTTGGAATGATTCACGCCAACGGCCTGGGCGTGCCGGTCAACCCGCTTGAAGCGCTGAGATGGTACCGTCTCGCCGCCGAGCAAAACTACAGCGAGGCGCAGTTTCAGCTCGGCATCATGTATGCCTTCGGTCACGGCCTTAAACAGGATTTCGCAGTGGCAATCAAGTACTACCAGCAAGCCGCCACACAGTCCTACGCTCCGGCGCAAAACGAGCTGGGCATAATGCATGACAACGGACGCGGTGTGCGCCGCGATTACGCTGAAGCGGTGAAGTGGTACACGCTGGCTGCCGAGCAAGGCTACGCCGCCGCGCAAGTCAATCTCGGCATCAAATACGACAGTGGTTTCGGCGTACACCAAAGTTATCGCGAAGCCGTCAAGTGGTTCCGCGCCGCCGCCGATCAAGGTAACGCCAGCGCATTCAACAACCTCGGCGTGATGTATGCCGATGGACTGGGCGTAACCACCAGCCGCGTGGTGGCCTACGTGCTCTATCACTTGTCAGCCAGCAACGATCCGTCGGCTGCCAACCAAGCGGGCAACAACCGGAATACTATCGCCCGCAAAATGACGGCAAGTGAAATTGAAGCAGCGAAGGCGCTGGCCAAGGAATTGCTCGCATCAAAGGCGCTGCTCAAGACGCTTGATGCTTGGTGTGCGGGGCATGGGGTTAAGTTGCTTTAGGCACCCTCGCAAAGCAAGAATCAAAGGCCTGTCGAGGCCGCGAAAACCAGGCCAGACTAACGAGTTTTTATCGCCATCCCGGTAGTGATGAACATCAGCGTCCGCGCTTCGCGGATGTCTGCATGCAGCGCTTCAACTATCGGTAGATTGGCGGGCGATTCGGCGGACCAGACGACCAGAAAATTGGCGCCGGAGCCACCGGAAGTATCGTTGCGCGGGATGAATATTTCATGTGTACCCAGCGCAGGAATGGTCACCGGCGCATTGAGGAAGGTGCGTACCAGCTTGCCATTGGTGTCGTAGTAGCGCGCCGATAATATGCGTATCGCCACTTGCGGATCGGTATTGCGGATACTGACATGGGTCGAGACCAGCGTCTGCGATGGCTTGCCGTCTTTGCTGACTTCGCCGTGATACACATGCGAATAGATAGGCAGATATAGCGTCTGTCCGTTGGACAGCACAGGCTCGTCGGCGGCAAAGCTCTTGCTG
>JANYAW010000139.1 GCA_025361105.1 Rhodocyclaceae bacterium
CGAAACTTGAAACCACAAAACTACGCTCACGCAATGCAGGAAAGTGCATCACGCTGACGTGCGTCGCGCCATCGAACACGACATGCTCGTAAACTTCATCGCTAACGACCACCACATCGGTGTTCGCCAACATGACCGCAAGTTGCGCCATATCATCTGCCGACCACACGCTGCCAGTGGGATTGTGCGGACTATTGATAATCAGCATCCGCGTCCGCGGTGTCAGTAATTGGCGAAGCTCGGAAAAATTTGGCCGATAGTCTGGTGCAGCGAGCTTGGCAACAATCGGCGTGCCGCCATTGAGCAAAATCGCCGGTATATAAGCGTCATACACCGGCGAAAAAACAATCACTTCATCGCCGGGCCGCACGCATGCCGCAATGGCACAAAAAATTGCTTCGGTCGCACCAGCGGTGACGGTAATTTCGCGCTCGACATCGTAATTCGCGTCGTACAAACGCGCGACTTTTTCGGAAATCGCCTCTCGTAAATTCGGCGCACCATGCATCATCGCGTATTGATTGCTGCCAGTCGCCATGTGATGCGCAACCCGCGCCAGTAAACGCGGCGGCGGCGCGAAATCAGGAAAGCCTTGTGATAAATTTATCGCGCCATGCGTTTGCGCAAGGCGCGACATGACACTGAAAATCGTCGTCCCGACTTGCGGTAGTCGGGACGGAACATATGGCGCAGTCATGGCAAATTCATGGCAAATGAATTACCAAGTATTCATTGCGCTCAACCAATTGCCAACAACTCAACTTCAAACAGCAATGTCGCATTCGGTGGAATCACGCCGCCTGCGCCGCGTGGGCCATACGCCAGCGCTGGTGGAATGGTGAGCTTGCGGGTGCCGCCGATTTTCATCCCTTGCACACCTTCGTCCCAACCGGCGATGACTTGACGTTGGCCGAGGCCGAACTCAAATGGCTCATTCCGATCCTTGCTCGAATCGAATTTGTTGCCATTCATCAACCAGCCCGTGTAATGCACACTAACGTACTGACCCGATTTGGCTTCGTCGCCGCCACCAATGACGACCTCTTCAATCATCAAACCACTATCAGTGGTTGTTGTGTTTTCGCTCATGCAAAACTCCCGACAAAAATGCGCATTATCGCGCGGTCGGGTTAGCATTTAAATCAGTTTTGTCTAGACACGCGTTCCAAAACCTTAAGCAATGCTGAGGTATCACCCTTCGCGCCGCCTTGCGCCATCAATGTATTGAGCTGCTGTCCGATGCTCATCGCTATCGGCAGCGGCGCACCCAGACGAACCGCTTCACCAAGTAACAAGCCGAAATCTTTATGATGCAATCGCGCCTCAACACCTGCTGCAAAATCGCGTTTCAGCATTCGCTCGCCAAATACTTCCAGCACACGAGAGGCTGCCGAACCGGCGCTGATTGCTTGATACACCTTGGCGAAATCCAAACCACTGGCACGCGCTAAACAAGCCGCCTCTGCCGCAGCTTCAATCGCTGCTACCATCACCATTTGGTTGCAGGCTTTGGCCACCTGACCTGCCCCGGAGTCGCCGACGTAAACCGCTGTTTTGGCTATGCAATCGAACACTGGTTTCAATCGTGTAGCCAAGGCTTCCGCTTGGCTTTCACTGCCGCCCCACATAATCGCCAAACTCGCGGCGCGTGCCGCGTTGACACCACCGGAAACCGGCGCGTCGACAAAATCAATCCCACGTGCCACATAAGCCCTCGCAATTTTTCGCGCGACGGTTGGTGCAATGGTCGAAAAATCCACATGTAGCAATCCCGCGTGCCGCCCTTCGAGCAAACCATTCGCGCCTAGCGCAAGCGTTTCAACATCCTCACTAGAAGTCACGTTGGTGCACACGATGTCACAGTCCTGCGCCAGCGCAGCAGGTGAGTCGCACAGCGTGGCACCACACGCGACTAGCGAGTTGGTGCTGGCGGCACGCCGTGCCCAGACATGCAAATCAAATCCGCCGCGCAACAAGTTCTCAGCCATCGCCAAACCCATGCTGCCAAGGCCGATGAATCCAATTCGCATCAACTTATTCCGGCGAACTCATTCTTTCCAAGAGTTGCAATACGGCGATGGAATCTGATTCGCCCAAGCCACTGCCCACCATTGCGTTAAACATCTGTGTCGTGGCGGCAGCGGATGGCAATGACAATCCAAGCCGATGCGCTTCGCCCATCACGATGCGCAAATCTTTTTGATGCATCCAGGCTTTGAAACCCGGCTTGAAATTTCTGTCCAACATGCGCTGACCATGATTTTCCAAAATTTTTGAGTAAGCAAAACCGCCGAGCAAAGCCTCGCGAACTTTCGCCGGATCGACACCACTTTTCGCCGCGAAATTAAATGCCTCGGCCACCGCCATCACACCGACCGCCGTCAAAATTTGATTGCAAGCTTTCGCCACTTGACCCGCACCACTGCCACCAATCAAGGTCGCTGATTTGCCAACTTTTTGGAACAGCGGCAAAGCTTTTTCAAAAGCTTCCTTCGTGCCGCCGGCCATGATCGTCAAAGCGGCGTTTATCGCACCCATCTCGCCACCCGAGACCGGTGCATCGACGAAAGAAATATTCCGTTCGCCTAGCGCGCAACCAATACGAATCGCCTCGGCAGGCGCAATCGTACTCATATCAACCACCACCAATCCTGCCCTACCACCACTGACAATGCCGTCCGCGCCAAGACACACGGCATCAACATCCGGCGCATCGGCAACCATCGTAATCACGATGTCGGATGCCGCCGCAACTGCTGCTGGTGTTGCATGTGTTTGCGCATTGACTGCCGCAAACGGCACCAGCGATTCGGGTCGCCGCGCCCACAAATGCAAACGATGTCCCGCCGCTTCCAAATGCAGCGCCATTGGTCGCCCCATCAAACCTAACCCGATAAATCCTACTTCCATTTATTTTTCCCCCACCGCTTTAACAATCAAAGGCACCAGCGCGGAGGGCAAAACCAACTTGCCGCTCAACGCAAACGCATGTGCCGCTATCGACATTTTCTTCCAAGTCTTGCTCACAATGTCCAGCCATTTCGCTTCGTCGTAATTTGGCTTGGTTGCAACAAACGCCGCCAAATAATGCTCGATGAAAACCAGCGCGCTCACGTCTTCCAACAACTGCGTATCAGCATTCGCCTTAATGGCTTTTTTACCGATCGCTTGCATCACACGACCTATGGTCGGTTCGTCATATTCGACCGACCGTAGCAAACGCGCCGCTTCATCCGCGTGAAATTTGTATAGCCCTTTGCGCCACATCAAATAGCCTTCGCGCGTCTGCGGATAACTATCTCGCGGCACGACCCAGCGCCGGATATGCTGCGCTCGCACGGCAAGTTGCGCCACTTCATCCGCCTCGGGCGCGAAGCGCGACAACATCGCGGTCATGCGTTCTGCGTAAAGTAACTCCTTCGGGCAACCTTCGTCCAGATTCGGGTCCAATGCGTTTGCCACATCGAACAAGCGAATTGCGACAGTCAACCGCTGCGATGGTTCAGTCATGGTTTTAAGCATGCTGCAAAATTTAGGTGGCGCACAGTATGACCGATGCAATGGGTTTCATTCAGATCAACGCGAGTATTCAAAAAAACAGACAGTATGATTAGCTAATCGAAGTTTTAGCAGAACCGCTATGCGCATACTTTCACTAGGTGCTTGTTTAGTTGGCGTCGTCATCGTCACGATAGGTTTATTTTTCATTGCGCCATTGGACAAGACTTTGATTACGTTAGCGTGGACCTTACTCTACGCAGCTTTCCTTCCCAAAGTCATCATCGAAGGCTCGGATTGGATGTTTGGACGCGGTCGCCGTGCCGCGCTTTATGGCAAAGGCTGGCAAGCAAATTGGACACATACCGGCATCAAGGTTCGCGGTGATGCTGATGCCAAAGGCGAGATGTGGATAAGCGTCAGCGATTGCGCACTGGCTAGTGGACTGGCCCTTGAAAAGCGCCTGGATTGGGTTGCGACAACGCAAAAACGCCACGACAAAGTGAAGGGTTGGTTGGTCACCAAAGCAGCAATGATGGCGATTTTGGATGGCGTCAATGTGGATCAAGGCGAATTTGTTCAAGTCAACAAATTGCGCGTTTTCCTGATGCGCGAAGTGTGGCACGAGGACGAGAAGGCGCGACAAGCGGCACCAAGCGAATCGCCGAAATCACCAAGCCCGTAAATGTCGCTAACCTCCTCAACGTCATGCAAACTCTCTCCATTCACTGTGGTGCAACCGCGCTTGCTACACTCCAACGCGACGGCCTACTAGCCAGCGCCGTCGAGATAATCCCGGCGGCAGCGGGCGGACCGAAAGGTCTCGCACTGCACGGTTTGGACTGCGCGCTTTTTGGTCAATGGTTCCCGCAGCAAGCTCGGCAACGCCAGTTGATTGGCGCATCGGTCGGTGCTTGGCGGATGGCTGCTGCGGCGCAATCCGATCCGGTCGCCGCATTTATTCGGCTGGCCGATTTTTATTGCGAACAGCGTTATTCAAACAAACCAAGCGCCGCCGAAGTCTCAGAATTTTGCGAACGCTTGGTGACACACATTGTCGGTGGACACGAAACAGAAATTATCGAAACGTCGAATTACCATCTCAACATCCTCACTGTACGCGGGAAAAACTGCTGATCAAAGATGGCTCCCGCCGCACGCCAGTTGGCTTCGCTGCCGCTGCTGCGTTCAACACCGTGGCGCGTCGTCATCTGCGCCATTGGCTGGATCGCGTCTGGTTTTATGACGCTCGCGACAAATCGAACCTGCTCCCGCTGCATGATTTTCACACCGACGAAGTTGCACTGTCAGCACAAAATCTGCATGCAGCGCTGCTCGCCTCCGGCTCCATCCCGATGGTGCTCAATGCCGTCACCGATATTCCCGGCGCGCCGCGTGGTAGCTATTGGGATGGTGGCATCATCGATTACCATCTGCATCTACCTTACCAGCGAGCCAGTGGCATCGTGCTCTACCCCCACTTCACTGATCACATCGTTCCCGGTTGGCTAGATAAATTTCACCCTTCGCGACGTGCTACTGGTTCCTCGCTGGAGAACTTAATTTTGATTTCGCCATCAAAGGAATTCATCACCACGCTACCAAATCAAAAACTCCCTGATCGCAATGACTTCAAACGTTATGGCCCAAAAGGTCAAGAAGAAAGAATCCGCGATTGGCGCTTTGCCGTTGGAGAAAGTCAGCGCATGGGCGAGGAATTTTTGGCCATTGTTGAAAGCGGCGAGATTGCCAATCGGGCATGTTTGTTTTGAGTTGGTCGACGGCGTGTCACCAGCACCAACTGGCAAAATACCAAAGCTTGGAACAAATTCCCCGATTCACAACACTTAAGGATATTCCCTTACTTGCCGTATGCTTGAATAGTCCCACCAAATGTTATAAAACCTCACCGCCACTTCACCCTGCTCGACCTTCGATGACCTTACTTACCAAGCCCAATTTGTCAATTTTATTAGTGTGTTTGTTGTTTGCACTTTGCACCAGTGCATTTGCACAAGCTACGCCGGATGCCGGTAGCATTTCTCGCGATTTTGAACGCAGCGGCAAAGTGATTGAATTGCCGCGCCCGCCTACGCTGCCAGTCGTCAAAGACATAGCAACTGCGCCATCGACTGAGAAGGAAGGACCGCGCTTCCATGTCAGCAGCTTCAAGATTTCCGGCGTAACCGCATTTCCAATTGACGAATTGCAAAAATTGCTCAGCGACTTGACGACCAAAGATGTCTCCTTGGGTGAGCTTCAGCAAGCCCTGGAACGTCTATCGCAGTACTATCACCAGCATGGCTATTTCGTCGCACGTGCTTATCTGCCGGCGCAAGATATTCAAGACGGTATCGTTGCTATCACCGTGCTCGAAGGCACCGTAAACGAGATTGTAGTTAGGCCCGCTGGCGAGCTTCGTCTCAACAAGGCAATTATTGAAAACACCATGCGTGCGGCGTTGCCAGCAGATGCGGTAGTTCGTGCCGAACCCATTGAGCGCGGCCTGCTCCTGATGTATGACCTGTCCGGCATTGAAGCGCACTCGACGCTCTCACCGGGCAGTGAAGTCGGCACCTCGACACTTACGCTCGAGGTGAACGAAGGCCCGCTACTTTCGGGCAGTGTTGACGCGGACAATTTTGGCAACCGTTACTCTGGTCAGAATCACCTTGGCGGAACCGTTAATGTAAACAATCCATCGGGAATAGGCGACCAATTAGTCTTGCGTGCGGCGGCGGCGCTAGATACAAGTAATGCTCGCTTGAGCTACCAAATCCCGGTTGGCACTTCGGGTCTGAAACTTGGCGTAGACTATGCCGCAACGCAGTACGCACTCTGTTGTGAGTTCGCCGCACTTGACGCAAAAGGTCACGCGCGCGAACTAGCTGGTCATGCCAGCTACCCTTTTGCGCGTTCGCGCAGTTTCAATTTATTTGGCTCGTTGAGCTATGGCCACCAACGATTTTTCAATTCCGCCAACAGCGTTACTACCAGCAATAGTCGGCTGGACAGTACGACGCTGGCGTTGCGTGGCAACAGTCAGGACGACTTCGGTGAAGGCGGTATGACTGACTTCAGCTTGTCGGCGACTGACGGCCAACTCAATCTTGATGGTGTACCTGCCGACCGCGCGCAAGATACGGCCACCGCACGAACACATGGGCGCTATCAAAAAACTAATTACGCATTGGCGCGCCAACAAAGATTCGGTAATGCACTTTCTCTTAAGGGCAGCGTGTCTGGTCAGTTTGCCTCCAAAAACCTAAACAGCGCCGAGAAATTTGTCCTTGGTGGAATTTACGGTGTACGCGCCTACCCCACTGGCGAAGCGTCGGGCGACGAAGGGTGGCTTGCGACAGGTGAAATCGCTTACCAATTTGATTCAAGCGTAGAGCTCTCCGGGTTTGTTGATCACGGTGAAGTTGTCGTCCATAAAAATGTCTGGCCTGGGGCAAATGTTGGCTTGCCCTTCATCAAAAATCGCTATTCGCTTTCGGGCGCGGGTGTAGGTCTGAAATGGAGTCGGCCTGACAACTATTTTTTGCGCGGTGTGCTCGCGTTTCCCATCGGCGAAAACACAGGGCGTGATATTCATGGCAACGATGCTGACGGTAAACACGCCAGCTCAAGACTCTGGCTGCAAGCAATCAAACAGTTCTAAACGCAGATGAAAAAAGATTCCACCCAAATCGAATTCGTCGTCCGTCTCTCAGGCGGCATGACGATGCTCGGAAAATCGGGACCCAGCGTCAGCGTGAGATCGACGATGCGGATTGCGCCGGTGGCGAGGGCTGTGGTGAAGCCGGCCAGGGCATCAAGGCCGGACGCTTGCTCATGCTGCTTCATCGGCCGAGCTCCCGTTCCAGGGCTTTTGGATTGTCGCGGAAGCGGGCGAGCCAGTCCTGCGCGATATCGCCGGGGTAGACGTCCTCGACCGATCCCTTCAATGCGCCGACAATGGCGCGGGCAACCGCCGATGGCGCGAGCTTTGGCGGCAGCAGCAGCTGATTCCATTCGTCGTCGATCGGTCCCGGAAATACGTTGATGACCCGGATCGCGGCGGCGTGCATCTCGGCCCGCAGGCACTGCGCCAGCGAGCAGGCCGCCGCCTTCGAGGCCGAGAAG
>JANYAW010000162.1 GCA_025361105.1 Rhodocyclaceae bacterium
GGACAAACTTTCCGGCACGATACAAAACGACATCCTCAAAGAATTCATGGTGCGCAACACTTACATTTATCCGCCCGAACCATCAATGCGGATTGTTGCTGACATCATCGGCTACACCGCGCAGCACATGCCGAAATTTAATTCGATATCAATATCCGGCTACCACATTCAGGAAGCCGGTGCGACACAAGCGCTGGAGCTTGCCTTTACTTTGGCCGATGGTCGTGAGTATGTGAAGACGGCAATCGCCAGCGGCATGAACGTCGATGAATTCGCCGGGCGCTTGAGTTTTTTCTTTGCCATTGGGATGAATTTTTATCTCGAAATCGCCAAGCTGCGCGCCGCACGCCTTCTTTGGTTTCGCATCATGAGCGAGTTCGCGCCGAACAACCCAAAGTCCTCGATGCTACGCACCCACTGTCAAACTTCCGGGTGGAGTTTGACCGAACAAGACCCTTACAACAACGTGGTACGCACCACAGTGGAGGCGATGGCAGCAGTGTTTGGCGGCACACAAAGTTTGCATACCAATTCGCTCGACGAAGCCATCGCGCTGCCGACCGAATTTTCGTCGCGAATTGCACGCAACACACAATTGATCATTCAGGAAGAAACACATATTCCGAATGTGATTGATCCGTGGGCGGGCAGTTACATGATGGAAAAACTCACCCAGGATATGGCTGATGCCGCGTGGCAAATCATGCAAGAAGTCGAGCAACTCGGTGGCATGACGCAGGCCGTTTCCAGCGGTTGGGCCAAGCTGCAAATCGAAAAATGCGCCGCTGAAAAGCAAGCGCGGATTGACTCAGGTAAAGACGTGATTGTGGGCGTGAACAAATATCGTCTCAAAACCGAGGCGGCGATAGAAACGCTTGACGTTGATAACCACGCTGTGCGCGATGGTCAAATTGCACGGCTCAAAACCCTGCGTGCGAAGCGTGACGATGCCGCAGTGATGGCGGCGTTAAACGATCTCAATATAGCCGCCAACGACCGTAGTAAAAACTTGCTGGACCTCGCTATCAAAGCCGTTCGTTTGCGTGCCACGGTGGGTGAAATTTCTGATGCCTTGGAATCCGCGTGGAGTCGACATCGCGCGACTAACCAAACGGTTTCCGGTGTTTATAGTGCTGCTTTTGGTAGTGGCGATGAGGACAAAACCATGATCGCGATTCGCGCGGAGATTGACGCATTTGCACTCGCCAATGGCCGCCGCCCGCGACTGATGATTGCCAAGCTCGGTCAGGACGGACACGACCGTGGCGCAAAGGTCGTCGCCACCGCGTTCGCCGATTTGGGCTTCGATGTTGACGTTGGCCCACTGTTCCAAACCCCCACCGAAGCCGCGCGCCAAGCGGTCGAAAATGATGTGCATGCGATCGGTGTTTCGACGCTCGCCGCCGGACACAAAACCTTGGTGCCCGAGTTGGTGAATGCATTGAGGGCACAGGGTGCCAACGATATTGTGGTGTTCGTCGGTGGTGTGATTCCGGCACAAGATTACGCCGAGCTAACCGCAGCCGGTGCCGCTGCAATCTTCGGCCCAGGTACGCCGATACCGGATTCCGCACGCGCCGTGCTCGTCGCGATTCGCGCCAAGATTGCCGGCCATTCCTAGATGCAAATCGAGGCAGAAAACACGAGCGATGCACAGCTTTTAATCGGTGTGCGTAAGGGCGAAAGGCGTGCCTTGGCAAAAGCCATTACGCTGGTTGAATCCACACTGCCAGAGCATGCCGAACGTGCGCAAAAACTCATCGCAGAAATTGTCGCAACGGCAAACTCGTCAGTTGGTGCTAATGACACGCCGTTAAAAACCGAGTCACTCAGAATCGGAATCTCCGGCGTGCCTGGCGTAGGTAAATCCACTTTCATCGAAGCGCTGGGCTTGTATTTGATTGCGGCGGGACACAAAGTCGCGGTGCTCGCCGTCGACCCTTCGTCATCACTTACCGGCGGTTCGATACTCGGCGACAAAACGCGGATGGAGCAACTGTCATTGACGGATGCTGCCTTCATCCGTCCTTCTCCGTCGTCAGGCGCACTGGGCGGCGTGACCGATCACACGCGCGAAGCGATTTTGCTCTGCGAGGCGGCGGGATACGACATCATCATTGTTGAAACCGTGGGTGTCGGGCAATCCGAAATTGCGGTCGCGGCGATGACCGACATGTTCGTGCTGATGCAATTACCCAACGCTGGCGATGATTTACAGGCGATCAAAAAAGGCATCATGGAGCTCGCTGATGTTGTCGTGTTCAACAAGGCCGATATTGATTTGATCGCTGCCCAACGCGCCGTGGCGCAAATGCGTTTGGCGCTGTCCATGCTGCGCCCCACCTCAAAATTTTGGACACCGCAAGTGATGAGTTTGTCGGCACTCAAGCAAGACGGGCTGGCTGAATTTTGGCAGCAGGTCAGCGATTTCCGACTTAAGATGCAAGCCAGTGGCGAGTTCGCCGCTAAGCGCCAACATCAAGCGTTGGCGTGGATGAATCAACAAATAGATTCAGCATTGCGGCAACAATTTCGTCAGCATCCGGCGGTCGCCTCGGCGTTGCCAGCGATTTCCGCCGACGTGGAAAATGGCAGCATGACACCAACCGTGGCAGCGGGGCAATTGTTGGCGTTGGCAAAAAAAGATTTTGAAGAATCCAAGCAGAGGAAAAACCATGCATGAAATCATCGAACAACTAAACGAGAAGCGCCATCGCGCCGCACTCGGCGGTGGCGAAAAACGCATCGCTTCGCAGCATGCCAAAGGAAAACTCACCGCCAGAGAGCGCATCGATTTGCTGCTCGACGATGGCAGCTTTGAAGAGTGGGACATGTTCAAGGAACATCGCTGTGTGGATTTCGGCATGGACGCAAGTCACATCCCGGGCGATGGGGTGGTAATTGGTTACGGCACCATCAACGGTCGCATGGTGTTTGTCTATTCGCAGGATTTCACCGTGTTCGGCGGCGCACTGTCGGAGACCCATGCCGAGAAAATTTGCAAGGTGATGGATCACGCGATGAAAGTCGGCGCGCCGGTGATAGGCCTGAACGATTCCGGCGGCGCGCGAATTCAAGAAGGGGTCGCCGCGCTGGGTGGTTATGCCGATGTATTTCAGCGCAATGTGATGGCCTCGGGGGTGATTCCGCAAATCTCGCTGATCATGGGACCCTGTGCTGGCGGCGCAGTGTATTCACCGGCGATTACTGATTTTATTTTCATGGTCAAGAACACTTCCTACATGTTCGTTACTGGCCCGGAAGTGGTCAAGACCGTAACCCACGAAGATGTCACGGCGGAAGAACTTGGTGGCGCGCTGACCCACACCACCAAATCTGGCGTGGCCGATTTGGCATTTGATAACGATGTGCAGGCGTTGATGATGTTGCGTCGTTTCTTTGATTTCCTGCCGCTAAACAATCGCGAAAAACCGCCGACGCGTCCGACCAAGGATCCGGCCGATAGGCTGGATTATTCGCTCGACACTTTGGTGCCCGATAACCCCAACAAGCCTTACGACATCAAAGAGCTGATACAGAAGATGGTCGATGACACCGAGTTCTTCGAGTTGCAAGCCAACTATGCCAAGAACATCGTCATCGGCTTCGCCCGCATGGAAGGGCAAACGGTGGGCGTCGTAGCCAATCAGCCGATGGTTCTGGCCGGTTGTCTGGACATCAAATCGGCGATCAAGGCTGGGCGTTTCGTGCGCTTTTGCGATGCCTTCAACATCCCCATCATCACGCTGGTCGATGTGCCGGGATTCATGCCGGGCACTTCGCAGGAATACAGCGGCATCATCAAGCACGGCGCAAAATTACTCTACGCCTATGCCGAATGCACGGTGCCGAAAGTCACCCTGATTACCCGCAAAGCCTACGGCGGTGCCTACGATGTGATGGCCTCGAAACATCTGCGTGGCGACGTGAATTTCGCCTGGCCCTCGGCCGAGATTGCGGTTATGGGACCCAAAGGCGCGGTAGAAATTATTTTCCGCGAAGAGAAAGGCGACCCGGTGAAAGTGGCCGAACGCGAGGCGGAATACAAAGCCAAATTCGCCAATCCATTCGTGGCCGGCGCCCGCGGATTTATCGACGATGTGATCATGCCCAACGAGACGCGCAAACGCGTGTGTCGCAGCCTCGCCATGCTGCGCGGCAAGACCATTCAGAATCCATGGCGCAAGCATGGAAATATTCCGCTGTGAAGAAAATCATTGGCAATCAAAGAACGACCGAGAGCGCAATTTGCCAGTTGGTGCTGGTGACACGCCGTCAGCAAAGGAGTAGTTGTGTTTAAGAAAATACTCATCGCCAACCGTGGCGAAATCGCCTGTCGGGTGATCAAGACAGCGAAAAAAATGGGCATCGCGACCGTCGCGGTGTATTCCGAAGCGGATCGCGATTCAAGGCATGTCGAACTTGCCGATGAAGCTGTGTGCATCGGTCCGGCGGCTTCCAAGGAATCCTATCTGGCGATGGAAAAAATTATTGCCGCGTGTCAGGCCACCGGTGCGCAAGCGGTGCATCCGGGCTATGGGTTTCTTTCCGAGAACGCCGAATTTGCGCGCCGCCTGGAAGAAGCCGGGATTGTTTTCATCGGCCCGAAACACCATGCCATCGCTGCGATGGGCGACAAGATTGCGTCAAAAAAATTAGCCAATGCAGCCAAAGTCAATTGCATTCCCGGCCACAACGAAGCGATAGACACGCCCGAGCAAGCAGTGACGATTGCCAAGGGTATCGGCTATCCGGTGATGATCAAGGCTTCGGCCGGCGGCGGTGGCAAGGGCTTGCGCGTTGCCTATTCGGACAAGGAGGCGCACGAAGGATTTGCTTCCTGCAAAACCGAAGCCTTGAATGCGTTCGGCGATGATCGCGTGTTCATCGAGAAATTTGTCGAAGAGCCACGCCATATCGAAATCCAAGTGCTGGGCGACGCGCACGGCAACACCGTGTATTTGCACGAGCGCGAATGCTCTATCCAACGCCGTCATCAGAAAGTCATCGAGGAAGCACCCTCTCCGTTTCTTGATGAAGCGACGCGCAAAGCGATGGGCGAGCAAGCGGTAGCGCTGGCCAAAGCTGTGCAGTATCAAAGCGCCGGAACAGTCGAGTTCGTCGTCGGCAAGGACAAGAGTTTTTACTTTCTCGAGATGAACACACGTTTGCAAGTCGAGCATCCGGTAACCGAGTTAATCACTGGAATTGATCTCGTCGAATGGATGATCCGGGTTGCTGCTGGCGATACGCTGTCATTCACGCAAGACGAAATAAAGATGAACGGCTGGGCGATGGAATGCCGTATCAATGTCGAAGATCCCTTCCGCGGATTCCTGCCCTCGACTGGCCGACTGGTAAAGTATTTGCCGCCGCCTGAAGTAACCGGCGTACGTGTCGATACGGGCGTATACGAGGGCGGCGAGATATCAATGTTTTACGATTCGATGATTGCCAAGTTGATTGTGCATGCACCGACGCGTGGCGAAGCGATTTTGCGCATGCGTGAAGCACTCAACGAATTTGTGATTCGCGGTGTCTCGTCCAACATCGCGTTTCAAGCGGCGCTGATGCAACACCCGCGTTTTGTTAGTGGCGATTTCAACACCGGATTGATTGCTGAAGAATATCCAAAAGGTTTTGATGCGTCTTGCGTGCCGCACGATGACCCGATGATTTTGGTCGTCGTCGCGGCGGCAATTCATGGTCGCTTCCTGCACAAGAACGCAGCAATTACCGGCCAGATGCCCGGCCACGAATATCACCCCAGCAATGATTACGTGGTGTTGTTTAACGGCGCGCGCTATCCCGTCACGGTTCATCCGGAACATGGTGGATGGATCATCACGGCGGCGGACAAAACCTATGCAATTCGGTCTAAATGGCAGCCCGGCGATTTGCTGGCACATGGCACGCTCAACGGTCAGGCGATGTGCATGCAAGTCGAGCGCGTGGGATTGAATTACCGACTCTTCCACTGGGGTGTGCAGGCGGATCTGCAAGTGATGTCGGCACGCGCGGCGGACTTGATGGCGCTGATGCCAATTTCGGTTGCACCCGACATGTCGAAGTTCTTACTTTCGCCGATGCCGGGTTTGCTCACGCAAGTTGCCGTGGCGGCTGGGCAAGAAGTCAAAGCCGGAGAAATCCTGGCCAAAATCGAAGCCATGAAAATGGAAAATATCCTCAAGGCCGAACGCGATTGCGTGGTTGAGAAAGTGCTGGTGCAAGCCGGCGAAAGTCTCGCGGTGGATCAGATAATCATTGCCTTCAAGTAAGTGTTTTGGCTCACTTACAAGGATAGAATGCGACGATTCAGCACTCGCGGAGTTCCACGAATGCACTTGGGTCGTTCTCTGATTTTGCTGCTTGCGCTTGTGTTGCCAGCGCTGGTGAGTTCAGCCAGCGTGACCGCAAATGCTCCCGTGAGTTTGCGCGCGGATCAACCGTCGCTGCCTTTGAGCGCCAGCGTTCGCGTGCTCGAAGACCCGCGTGGCGAGCTGACGCTTGACGATGTCAAGAGTCGCACCGATCAATTTCATCCGCCAGCCAGTGAATCAGAGGCCGGTTTGAATTTTGGCTATTCGCAATCGGTATGGTGGGTCAAAATTGATCTTAAACGCCCGCTCGTTAGCGCACCGGATTGGTTGCTCGAAATCGCTTTCCCACAACTCGATCACATTGATTTTTTTGGTGCCGACGGCGAGCATTTTGTGGCAGGTGATACGCTTCCCGCTACTTCGCGCCAGATCATGCATCGGCATTTTGTGTTTCCTGTTTTTGCTCCCCGCACTGCCGTCGCAAGCCTGCTCACTGACGATGCAACGGTGCGCACTGACACGGCATCAACCATCTATTTGCGGATTGCCTCTGAAGGTATTTTGGTTGTACCGCTAACACTTTGGCACAGCGCAGCGTTTCATGCCGAGACACAATCCAGTTATGTGTTGTTGACCTTGTTGTACGGCGCGATTCTGATGTTGGGATTATTCAACCTCTTGCTGTTCAAAGATTTCGGCGACTACGTTTATTTGAACTTTGCGCTCTATGCATTTGCCATAGTGTTTGCTCAGTTTTCGGTCAATGGTTTTGCCGCCGAGATGCTGTGGCCGCGCTTGCCCGAATGGGGAAATATTGCGCCCTTGGTTGGCGCGGCGATCTGCGGCTGTTTTGGCATGCTGTTCTTGCGCCGTTTCCTTGATACATCACGCAGCGCGCCATTGTTTGACGGCGCGATACTGGCGTTCGCCGGCTTGTTTGCGCTCGGAGTGGTTACGCCATTGTTTCTTTCTGCGCCGCTGGTCTCGATTCAGATTTCATTTGTGGCCACCGGCGGCTTGCTGGTGGCCTTGCTGGCGGCCGGTCAAGGTATGCGACATGGTGCCGTCAGTGCCCGTTGGTTCTTGCTGGCTGGCGCTCCGTTGTTTATTGCGGTGACATGCACAGTGTTGCGCAACCTCAATATCTTGCCGGTCAATTTTCTTACTCTGCATGGCGTGCGAATTAGCATTGTGTTCCATGTCTTTGTGCTTTCGTATGCATTGGCGCAAAGAATCAGCACGACGCAGCGCGAACGTGATGCCTTGCAATCCGAAGCGATTAAAACCCGCCAGCAATTAGTCGATACGCTAAGACGTTCAGAACAAGAATTGGAATCGCGCGTCACCGAGCGCACCGAAGCGCTCGAGCAAGCCAATGCGCGTTTGCGCGAAAACGAACGCCAACTCAAAGACGCCGCGCACTCCGATCCACTCACTGGCCTTGCCAACCGCTTGCTATTAGATGTGCATTTGCAGCAAGCGATTCAAACTGCACGTCGCGACAAAAGCACCTTCGCCTTGTTGCTCATTGACCTTGATAAATTCAAGCCAGTGAATGACACTTACGGGCACGCCATTGGTGACGATGTGCTGCGTACGGTTGCCCAACGCCTGCGAAAAACCGTGCGGGAAATGGATACCGTCGCGCGCTTGGGTGGCGACGAGTTCGTCATTGTGCTGCGCTCGGTCGCTAGTCACAATGATGTCGAATCGGTTGCCAAAAAAATCACCACAGCGATCGCCCAGCCGATCAAGGTGCTGGGCGTTCCAGTCGAAATCGGTGCTAGTGTCGGCATTGCCTTATTTGAGCCGGGTCTCATCGCGCTGGGCGACCTGCTGCGACGCGCCAACTCAGCGATGTACGAAGCAAAAAAATCAGGCGGCGGCGGATATCGTTTCTATGCCGCCAAACCAACAGTGCGTGTCGAGCCTGAGGCTAATCTCGATCAAGGGAATATGGCGGCGTAAAAACAATTGTGCCCCATCGCCGTTGCACTCTACCGTGCCAACGCCGCGATCACCTCAGCCGGTGCTTGCACCAACTCGATCAATACACCTTCCCCCGCAATCGGGAATTGTTCGTTGGCTTTGGGGTGCAAAAACGTAATGTCATAACCCGCCGCGCCTTTGCGAATACCGCCCGGGGCGAAGCGTACACCTTGTGCAGTGAGCCATTCAACGGCGCGTGGCAGGTCGTCTATCCATAGACCAATGTGATTCAGTGGCGGCTCGGCAACGAAGGGTTTTTTGTCGGCATCGAGCGGCTGCATCAGGTCGACTTCAACCTTGAACGCGCCGTGACCCATTGTGGCGATATCCTCGTCGACGTTCTCGCGTTCGGAAACAAAATTGCCGCTGACTTCAAGGCCGAGCATGTCGACCCAAAGCCTGCGCAGACGGTCTTTGGAGAGCCCGCCAATGGCGATTTGTTGCAGGCCGAGCACCTTGAATGGACGCACGCCATAGTCGGCATTGCTACTATCGGCCACCAGCTAATCCCTTTGCGCTTTGGCATATTGCGCAATCGTGGCCAGCAATTCTTCTTCGTCGTAGGGTTTGCCCATGTAGTGATTGACGCCTATTTCTTTGGCGTGATTCCGATGTTTGTCGGCACTACGCGAAGTAATCATGATGATAGGAATTGATTTCAGCAGCCCATCGGCGCGGATATTGCGCGAGAGTTCAAAACCATCCATGCGCGGCATTTCTATGTCGACCAGCATCACGTCGGGGCGTAGCTCGGTAAGTTGTTCCAGCGCATCAACACCGTCTTTCGCGGTGACCACCGTATAGCCCTGCCGCGCCAGCAATCGGCCAGTGATTTTGCGTACCGTGAGCGAATCATCGACCACCATCACCGTGCCGGTCGGGACGCGTTTGCTCATGCCAACCTGCGTGGTGCTGTTCGGTCGCTGACTCAGGGTTTGTTTATCAGCGCCTAGGCTCATCGCGACCCGCGTCGACAGCGCAATAGGATTGAGAATCAGCGCAATTTCACCACCGCCAAGCACCGTCGCACCGGCCATGCCGGGCACCCGCGCCATTTGTGCGCCCAGCGTTTTGACGATGATTTCTTGATTGGAAATCAAGCCATCGATTTCAAGTGCCAAGCGCTCGCTTCCGCCTTTGACCAACAGCATCCAATGCCGCCGCGCCGGTGCGGGCTGCGCGCCGCGCTCGCCGAGCAAGCGCGCCAAATAATGATAGGGATAGGACTGGCCCAAATAGTCGAACTTATTGGCGGCGCGAATCTTGATGATGGCCTCTGGCTTGAGTTCGCTGGCTAGTTCTATCATCGATGACGGTACAGCGAAATAACGCGTGCCGGATTGAATAATCAGCGCTTGACTCACAGCCAAGGTCAGCGGCAAATACAGGCGGAAGGCGCTGCCCTGACCACGAGTGCTGCTGATTTCTATGCGTCCGCCCAAGCCCTCGGTTTCACTCTTGACCACATCCATGCCGACACCGCGACCCGCCAGTGTGCTAACGACTTCGGCGGTCGAAAACCCAGGTTCCATAATCAAATTGGCCAGCGTTTTTTCATCCGCAATGCCGCCTTCTGGCAACAGCCCACGCTCGACACCGCGCGCGCGAATTCGCTCGTAGTCCAAGCCCGCACCGTCGTCGCTCAAATTGATAACCGCGTCATTGCCTTCCTGCGCCAGCGACAAAGTGATTTCGCCTTGTGGCGATTTGCCAGCGGCTTCACGCTCCTGTGGTGATTCGATGCCATGCGCGACGGCATTGCGCAGCAAGTGTTCGAGCGGACTGGCAATGGTTTCCAGCACCGAGCGGTCAATACCGGTTTGACCACCGCGAATATCAAGGTTGGCACGTTTGCCGGTTTCCTTGGCCGCCAGACGCACCACGCGATGCAAGCGTTCGGCAAGACTTTCAAACGGCATCATGCGCACGCTCATTAAGCGTTGCGATAGTTCGCTGTTGAGTCGTGCTTGCGCCGCCAACGCCGCGTCTGCACCGTCCAGACT